>JBFFKD010000071.1:0-9139 GCA_041555595.1 Motiliproteus sp. | reverse complement strand
GTAGCGACTGCTAAAGCGTTGTGCCAGGTTGATCTGATAGCAATCACCGGCGTTGATGTAGTCGATCACCTGCTCGAAGCGTTCACGGTATTGGCTTGGGCTGAGATTGGACTGGAACGGGCTGTCTAATATAAACGGGGCGTCGCTCGTGCTGTTGGTCGTTTTGATGCTTGCTCTAGTATCGATTCGATCGGCAACCGCCTGAAGCTGTATCGTGCTCAGACTATGGCTGGTCAGTATGGTTTGTTGGCGTTGATGATCGACGACGATCGCCCAGTGATAGATCCCTACCAGCATCTCCGGCAGCTCGATATCGTCCTGCGTCTGGTTGGTCAAAGGGGAATAACAGCGCCCAAGGTCATAGCCAAAGTAACCCAGCGCGCCACCACAAAACGGTAGTTCGGTGGGGTGGCCATCAAAGCCTTGCTCTATCAGCAGTTGTTGCAGAGCTTCAAACGGTGGCTTCGAGAGTTGTTGGTTGGAGCCATCGCGCAATTGCAACTGGGTCTGACCGTCACGGCTACTCAGCTGGTGGCTCGGATCGGCGCAGAGAATGTCGTATCGGCCAAACTCGCCACCGTATCCGCTGCTGTCCAATAAAACTGGGTTGGGCAGCTGTCGAAGCGAACTGAATAGCTCTGCGCTGTCGGCCTGATAAGGCAATGCGATCTGAGTGGGCTGGTGATTGGGCAATGGATCGATTCCGCAGGCCTGCTGCTGATCGGTGGCGGCCGGAATCTGCAGCAGGGCGATAAAAGATCCGCATTGTACGCCCGCTCCGAACCAAGCTCCAGCCAGAAGAGGAAGATGCGAGGGGCGTGCTGTTGGTATCGGTGGGTGCTAATGGAATACAATCGCCGCCGTTAATCTTGTGTTTAGCGTTATATATCCACTACAGCTATATAGTCCTCTCTATGAAAGCCAACTTTGACTGTCAGGCAGTAATATATGAAACCGCGGAGCAGCAGATCAGCTATCGCTTATATCGCAATCGTTACACTCCGTCGGGGCGTCGTTTGTTGCTGTTACACGGCGCCGGTGTCGCCGGCGAGGATACCTGGGAGCATATTGTTAACTGCCTAAGTAGTTGGCACGAGGTGCTGGTGCCTGATCAGCGAGGTATGGGACAGACCTGGGATGTTGACCGCAGCGAACGCAACTATCAAATTGAGCAGGTGGTGGCCGATCAGATCGATCTGCTGAATCAATTGGGTTGGTGGGCTTTTGATCTGGCTGGGTATTCATTTGGTGGCTTGGTTAGTCTGTTATTAAAGCAGCAGCAACCACATCGCGTGCATAAACAGTATCTGCTCGAGTCGGCTTTGGTTGATCGTAGCGATATTGATGAGGCGATCGCGCGTCGTGTGCACTATAGCGACATTGCCCAGCAGTTACGTGGTGGTGGTGATGTTGAGGTCAGTGTAATGCAGTTCCTGGAGGCGGTATCACCAAAGCGTATCGCATCTCCCCGCGGTGATGCGATCTCCATTGATCGGTTGGGGCGTCGACCCGAAGGCTTTGCCAATGCGTTGGATGCTGTGACGCAGGCGTGTCAGCGAATTGATCGCCAGCAGTTATTGGCTGAGCAGGGTGATGTCAGCAGTGTTGTTGGTGGCCGAACTAGCGAGGCGATGCATCTGTTTAATCAGCAGCTCGAACAGCAGTTGGATGGTTGGCACTATTATTCAATGCGTGGCTGTGATCATAGTCTGCCGTTCCAGAAGCCTCGCCAGATAGCCAGGTTGATGGAGCAGGAGTTGGAGCGATATCTGTCATCGCAGTAAGGCTGATTGCCGACTCTCAATCGATTAGACCTGTCTAGTCGAGGATCCCCAATTCTCTTTATATCTATTAATTTAGATATATCTAATATTTATTGCAGCTGATAAAAGTGTGTTTTTATCGCTCGGTAAAAACCCTTAAACTTTCGTGTAGTGTTGACAGTTTGTTGGCGATATCCAGTTGACGGTGGTTTTTTCGGGGGGTATTGTGTGCATCTCAAACAACATTGTCGACAATCTATGACTACTGCCAATCCTACTACCGCACTAGAACAGGCCGAACCGGAATCAAGGACTCTGGCCGATCGGGTCTGTCGCGAGATCGTAACAGCGATCATCATGGGTGATATTCCGCCCGGGCATAAGATCAGCGAGCCCGAGTTGGCCCGCACCTACGGTATTAGCCGGGGTCCACTGCGCGAAGCGATCCGCCGGTTGGAAGGGCTGCGCCTAGTCGTCCGTATTCCGCATGTCGGCGCCCGGGTTGTCTCCTTGTCGTCTCAAGAGCTGATCGAGATCTATCACGTTCGTGAAGCGATGGAAGGGATGGCGTGTCGATTGGCGGCGCAGAACATGACCGACGATGAGATCGCTAGCCTGCGAAACCTGCTCGATGAACATGAGCAGAGCCTTGAGAAGACCGAAGGGCGCTCTTATTTCCAGAAAGAGGGTGATTTGGATTTTCATTATCGAATTGTTCAGGGTAGTAAGAACAACAAGTTAAAAGAGATACTGGGCGGAGAGCTTTATCATCTGGTGCGGATGTACCGATATCAATTCAGCCTCTCAAGCTCGCGTCCGGTTCGGGCATTGTCCGAGCACCGTCATATCGTCGATGCCATCCAACACCGCGACGGCGAATTGGCGGAGATGCTGATGCGTCGCCACATTAGTGCTGCGCGTAAGAATATTGAACACAAGCTCAAAGCTAAATCAGAATCAGAACTGTAGCTGTTTTAGAGAAACATTCAGACGTAATCGTTGCTAATAAAGAGGATAAGTGATGTCAAAATTGACCGCAGGCGGACGTTTCCGCAAAGCTCTGGCCGAGAACAGCCCGCTGCAAATCGTCGGTACCACCAATGCCTATCACGCGATGATGGCCGAGCGTGTTGGCCATCAGGCAATCTACCTGTCTGGCGGCGGCGTAGCTAACCACTCTTATGGCTTGCCTGATCTGGGTATGACCTCATGCAACGATGTACTCGAAGATGTGCGTCGTATCAGCAGCGCCGTTGAGACGCCGCTGCTGGTCGATATCGATACCGGCTGGGGTGGTGCATTCAACATCCAGCGTACCGTTAAAGAGATGATCAAGGCCGGCGCAGCTGCTTGTCACATCGAAGATCAGGTGGCGCAGAAGCGTTGTGGTCACCGCCCGAACAAAGAGATCGTGTCTCAGCAAGAGATGGCTGACCGGGTCAAGGCGGCAGCTGATGGCAAGACCGACGATGACTTCTTCCTGATCGCCCGTACCGATGCGTTCCAGATGGAAGGTTTGGACTCGGCAGTCGAGCGTTCACTGGCCTGTATCGAAGCCGGTGCCGACGGTATCTTTGCCGAAGCGGTTCACACCCTTGAAGATTACAAAGCATTCAGTTCTGCAATTGGCGATGTGCCCTTGCTGGCGAATATCACCGAGTTTGGTGCTACGCCGCTGTTCAATAAAGAAGAGCTAGGTGCGGTCGGTTGCGCCATGGTGCTGTACCCGCTGAGCGCGTTCCGTGCAGCCAACAAAGCGGCTCTGGCCGTTTACGAGAATATCCTGACCAAGGGCGACCAGAAGGATGTGATCGACCTGATGCAGACCCGGATGGAACTGTATGATTTCTTGAACTACCACGATTTCGAGCAGAAGTTGGATGCCCTCTTCGCCGAAGGCAAAAACAAGTAAAGATCAAATAAGAGAGTATGGAGGTCGGGTAACGGCCTTCATGTGACAACCGATCCAAAGAAATAGGAGTACATTATGGCTGAAGCGAAGAAACTAAGCGGCGCTGGACTGCGTGGACAATCCGCAGGTTCTACCGCACTGTGCACTGTGGGTAAGACCGGTGCTGGCCTGACTTACCGTGGCTATGACATGGTTGAACTGGCTGAGAAAGCGACTTTTGAAGAGGTGGCGTACCTGCTTCTGAAGGGCAAACTGCCTAACCAAGCCGAGTTGGATGCGTACATCACTAAGCTCAAGGGTCTACGTGGTCTGCCTCAACCGCTGAAAACCGTTCTTGAGCAGATCCCTGCGTCAGCACACCCTATGGACGTGATGCGGACCGGCTGTTCAATGCTCGGTAACCTGGAGACAGAAATGGACTTCAGCCAGCAGCAGGACGCTGTTGACCGCATGCTTGCGGTATTCCCATCGATCATCAACTACTGGTACCGGTTCAGTCATGACGGTGTCCGGATCGAGACCGAGACCGATGACGACTCTATCGGTGGTCACTTCCTGCACCTGTTGAACGGTGAGAAGCCCAACGCACTGCACGCTAAAGTGATGAACATCTCGCTGATCCTGTACGCCGAGCACGAGTTCAACGCATCGACCTTTGCCGGTCGTGTGTGTGCATCAACGCTGTCAGATATCCACTCAATCATTACCGGTGCCATCGGCACCCTACGTGGCCCACTGCACGGTGGCGCTAACGAAGCGGCGATGGATATGATCGAGAACTGGAAGTCTGCTGATGAAGCCGAGCGCGAGATGATGGGGATGCTCGAGCGGAAAGAGAAGATCATGGGCTTTGGTCACGCGATCTACCGCGATTCTGATCCACGTAACGCCGTGATCAAGAAGTGCTCTGAAGAGCTGGCTAAGGATGTTGGCGACGAGGTGCTGTACCCGGTCTCTGTCCGTTGTGAAGAGGTGATGAAGCGCGAGAAGGGCCTGTTCTGTAACGCCGACTTCTTCCACGCCTCTGCCTATCACTTCATGGGGATTCCAACCAAGCTGTTCACGCCGATCTTCGTATGCTCGCGTCTGACCGGTTGGGCTGCTCACGCATTTGAACAGCGTGCTGATAACCGCATCATCCGTCCAAGTGCAGATTACACCGGTCCAGAAAGCAGCGAATGGGTTGCTATCGAAGACCGTGCGTAAGCATTGATATCAAAAAACGGAGTTGGCTGCGCTTTATGGCGTTACAGCTGCTCCGTTTTTTTTTGAACATTACTCGAGGATTCCCGAGCTATGAACACTCAATATCGTAAATCCCTGGCAGGTACCGATCTGGATTTCTACGACACCCGTGCGGCGGTCGAAGAGATTGAACCCGGTTCCTATGCCAAACTGAACTACACCTCGCGGGTACTGGCTGAGCAGTTGGTGCGTCGTTGTGATCCTGCTGTACTGACAGATTCTCTGAAGCAGTTGATCGAACGTAAGCAAGATCTTGATTTTCCTTGGTATCCAGCCCGTGTGGTTTGTCATGACATTCTTGGTCAGACGGCATTGGTTGACCTGGCCGGTCTGCGTGATGCGATCGCCGATCAAGGCGGAGATCCTGCCAAGGTTAACCCTGTCGTTCCAACTCAGCTGATTGTTGACCATTCGCTGGCTGTTGAAGCGGCCGGTTTTGATCCTGATGCTTTCCAGAAGAATCGGGATATCGAAGATCGTCGTAACGATGACCGTTTCCACTTTATCGAGTGGTGTAAGACCGCTTTCGATAATGTTGATGTGATCCCTGCCGGTAACGGCATCATGCACCAGATCAACCTGGAGAAGATGTCGCCAGTGATCCAGGCGCGTGACGGCGTTGCTTACCCAGATACCTGTGTCGGTACCGACTCGCACACGCCGCATGTCGATGCTCTGGGCGTAATCGCCATCGGCGTCGGTGGTTTGGAAGCGGAAACCGTAATGCTGGGTCGCCCCTCGATGATGCGTCTGCCTGAGATCATCGGCGTTAAGCTGACCGGTAAGCGTAAGCCGGGCATCACTGCGACCGATATGGTATTGGCGATCACCGAGTTCCTGCGTAACGAGAAAGTGGTTTCTGCTTATCTTGAATTCTTCGGTGAAGGCGCTAAGGCACTGACCATCGGTGACCGTGCCACGATCTCCAACATGACACCGGAATACGGTGCATCTGCCGGCATGTTCTACATCGACGAGCAGACCATCGATTACCTGAAACTGACCGGACGTGAGCCTAAGCAGGTTGCACTGGTCGAGCAGTACGCCAAAGAGACCGGCCTGTGGGCTGATGACTTGGTTGAAGCGCAGTATGGTCGTGTTATCGAGTTTGATCTGTCGACAGTTGTGCGCAATCTGGCAGGCCCATCTAACCCGCACCGTCGTCTGGCAACTGCTGATCTGGTATCAAGTGGTATTGCCAGTGACGAGATGCTGGCAGCAGCCAAGGCTGAAGAAGCCGAAGGCCTGATGCCTGATGGCGCAGTCATCATCGCGGCAATCACCAGCTGTACTAATACCTCCAACCCACGCAACGTTGTGGCGGCAGGTCTTGTTGCTAAGAAAGCCAACGAGCTGGGTCTGGTGCGCAAGCCTTGGGTTAAGTCTTCGTTTGCACCTGGTTCGAAGGTTGCCAAGTTGTATTTGGAAGAAGCTGGCCTGCTATCCGAGATGGAGAAGCTGGGCTTCGGTATCGTGGCTTACGCCTGTACCACTTGTAACGGAATGAGTGGCGCGTTGGACCCTAAGATCCAGCAGGAGATCATCGATCGTGACCTGTACTCGACTGCCGTACTGTCGGGTAACCGTAACTTCGATGGCCGTATCCACCCGCATGCCAAGCAGGCGTTCCTGGCATCACCTCCGCTGGTAGTGGCTTACGCGATCGCCGGCACCATGCGTTTCGATATCGAAAAAGATGCACTGGGCACCGACCAAGAGGGTAACCCGATCACGCTGAAGGATATCTGGCCATCTGATGAAGAGATCGATGCGTTGGTTGAGAAGTGTGTTAAGCCTGAGCAGTTCAGCCAGGTTTACATCCCAATGTTTGATCTGGGTGCGGTAGAGAAATCACCGAGCCCGCTGTACGACTGGCGTCCACAGACCACCTACATCCGTCGTCCTCCATACTGGGAAGGCGCGTTGGCAGGCGAACGTACCATGAAGGGTATGCGTCCGCTGGCGGTTCTGGGTGACAACATCACCACCGATCACCTGTCGCCGTCAAACGCGATCCAGGCATCGAGTGCGGCCGGTGAATACTGCCACAAGATGGGTCTGCCGGAAGAGGACTACAACTCTTACGCCACTCACCGTGGTGATCACCTGACAGCACAGCGTGCCACTTTCGCCAACCCGAAACTGCTTAACGAGATGTGTCGTGATGCCAACGGTGACGTGAAGCAGGGATCATTGGCGCGGATCGAGCCCGAAGGGCAAGAGAGCCGGATGTGGGAAGCGATCGAGACCTACATGGAGCGCAAGCAGCCGCTGATTATCATCGCCGGTGCTGACTACGGTCAGGGTTCTTCACGTGACTGGGCCGCCAAGGGCGTGCGTCTGGCAGGTGTTGAGACCATCGTTGCCGAAGGTTTCGAACGTATCCACCGGACCAACCTGGTGGGTATGGGCGTGCTACCGCTTGAATTCAAGAGCGGTGATACTCGCAATACCTATGCTATCGACGGTACCGAGACTTACGATGTGGTTGGTGATATCAGTCCACGCTCCGACATGACCGTGATCATGACCCGCGCCAACGGCGAAAAGGTCGAGATTCCGGTGACCTGTCGTCTAGACACGGCTGAAGAGGTCTCTGTCTACGGCGCCGGTGGTGTACTGCAACGCTTTGCACAGGACTTCCTGGCGGGCAACGCTTAAGGCGCTTAGCTTTCAATCGGTTGTCGCAGAGGTACTGCTGCGGCACCGTATAACAGAGCAAAGTAGCTAACATAAGCTACACAAAACCCCGCAGTGGCTAAATCGCTGCTGCGGCGTTTTTTCAAGACCTTCTGCTTTCAAGGCTCTCTTTAGCATGACTTTATTTCATGACCTGGAGAACCGCAGTGATTCTTGAAAAGATGTCTTTCAAAGGAGATAACAGCATGGCTCATGTACCCCAGATTAAAATCCCCGCCACTTACCTGCGAGGTGGCACCAGCAAAGGCATGTTCTTTAGCCTGACCGATCTGCCTGAGTCCGCCCAAACTCCAGGCGCCGCTCGTGATGCGCTGTTATTAAGAGTGATCGGCAGTCCTGATCCCTACGGCAAGCAAACCGACGGCATGGGGGGCGCGACCTCATCGACCTCCAAGACCGTCATTCTGTCCAAGACCACCCAGCCCGATCATGATGTCGACTATCTGTTCGGCCAGGTCTCTATCGATAAACCCTTCGTTGACTGGAGTGGTAACTGCGGCAACCTGACTGCCGCAGTTGGCGCGTTTGCGATAAGCAAAGGTTTGGTCGATGCCAGCCGGGTACCTGACAACGGTATCGCCGTCGTGCGGATCTGGCAGAAAAACATCAGCAAGACCATCGTCGCTCATGTGCCGATGACCAACGGTGAAGTGCAGGAGACCGGTGATTTCGAGCTGGATGGAGTGACCTTTCCAGCCGCCGAAGTCAAAGTCGAGTTCATGAGCCCTGTAGATGCCACCGATGCGATGTTCCCGACCGGTAATCTGGTCGATGAACTGGAGGTTCCTGGTGTCGGTACCTTCAAAGCGACCATGATCAACGCCGGTATCCCCACCGTATTCCTTAACGCTGCCGATATCGGTTACAGCGGTACCGAACTGCAGGAAGCGATCAACGCTGATCCTGCCGCGCTGGAGCGGTTCGAGACGATCCGCGCCCACGGTGCGATCAAAATGGGGCTGATCAAGGATGTCAGTGAAGCCGCTGCTCGTCAGCACACCCCCAAGGTGGCGTTCTGCGCCCCGGCGGCTGACTATGTTTCCTCGAGCGGTAAGCAGATCACTTCAGGCGATATCGACCTCAACGTCCGTGCTTTGTCGATGGGAAAGCTACACCATGCGATGATGGGGACTGCAGCGGTCGCGATCGGTACTGCCGCGACCATTCCTGGCACGCTGGTGAACTTGGCTGCCGGCGGTGGTGAGCGTGAGGCAGTCACCTTCGGTCATCCTTCCGGCACCTTGAAAGTCGGTGCTGAAGCAGTTCAGACCGATGGCGAGTGGGTCGTTAACAAAGTTGTGATGAGTCGAAGTGCCCGAGTGTTGATGGAAGGTTGGGCACGGATTCCTGGCGATTGTTTCTAAGGTTTAGCTTTAATACTTGGGTTGAGCGCTTAACTCGGTTCAAGTCGTAATAAGCCCCGCTTTCGTTGAAGGCGGGGCTTTTTTTTTGTTTTTGAGTTCAGGAGGAGGCCGGCTGCTGCTGACGCTTGTGTTATATCTGGTGGCGTGGCTGGATG
>JBFFKD010000070.1:0-9153 GCA_041555595.1 Motiliproteus sp. | reverse complement strand
GTGGAATTGGTAGACACGCTATCTTGAGGGGGTAGTGGCCTAATGGTCGTGCGGGTTCAAGTCCCGCTCTGGGCACCATATTGAGTAACTGTTTCAGGCCGTGGTGATGGTTGTTGGCTTGAATAAATCGGTTGCTAGCCTTATACTCTTGCGCGCTAATCGGCGATTCTAACAAAGAATGGTCGGTAGCAGAGGCAGGATTTAAGGCAGGAAGCCCCTTTTTAGGGGCTTTTTGTTAGCTGCAATGCGGGTTGTTTGGTGTTGCGGATTAAAGTCCGACCCACGTCAAGTGGACGAGTCGGGATGTTGAAATGGGTCTTTGACCCATTTTTTGTTTCTGGAACAAAGTTCTCAGGGGTATTAGTGGCGACCAAAAGTGAACAGCTGGAAGCATTGATTGCACCAGTAGTGGTGGGGCTGGGGTATCAGCTCTGGGGGATCGACTATTCATCGCAGGGCCGGCATACGGTGTTGCGGGTGTTTATCGATGCTGAAGCGGGCATTACGGTGGACGATTGTGCTGCTGTTAGTCGCCAGCTTGGTGGTGTGTTTGATGTCGAAGATCCGATAGCCGGTGAGTACAGCCTGGAGGTGTCTTCACCAGGAATGGATCGCCCTTTATTTACCTTGGAACAGTTTATTCAGTATGTGGGCCATAAGGTTCAGGTACGTCTGCGTACTCCTTTTGAAGGGAGACGCAAGTTCAGCGGCCTATTGAAGGGCGTTGAGGATGAGGATGTCGTCATTGTGGTTGATAAGCATGAGTACTTGTTGCCGGTTGACTCCATTGATAAAGCGAATGTCGTGCCCCGGTTTTAATTACCGGAGTCCTAGAGAGGCAGTGGAATGAGTAAAGAGATTCTTCTGGTTGTTGAAGCGGTATCCAACGAGAAAGATGTTAGCAAGGCAGTCATCTTCGAGGCGATCGAGGTGGCTCTGGCTACTGCAACCAAAAAACGTTATGACGAAGAAGCCGATATTCGTGTGGTGATCGACCGGACTACCGGTGATTACGAGACGTTTCGGACCTGGAAAGTTGTTGCTGACGATCAGCTGGCCCTGTTGGGTACTGAGCTGACCTTGGAGGAGGCGCACGAGAAAGATCCTGCGCTGGTGGCTGAGGATATCTTCGAGCAGCAGGTCGAATCGATCGGCTTTGGTCGCATTGCGGCGCAGACTGCCAAGCAGGTTATCGTCCAGAAAGTTCGCGAAGCCGAGCGTGCCAAGGTGGTTGAAGAGTATCAGGACCGCACCGGTGAGCTTGTTAGTGGTCAGGTCAAGAAGGTGACTCGTGATAATGTCATCGTCGATCTGGGTAATAATGCCGAGGCGCTGCTGGGTCGTGATCAATTGGTTGGTCGTGAGACTTTCCGCATGGGCGATCGGATTCGCGCCATTTTGCAGGAAGTACGCAGCGAAGCTCGCGGACCGCAGCTGTTTCTAAGCCGAACCTGTCCTGAGATGCTGACTGAACTGTTTAAGATCGAAGTGCCCGAGGTCTCCGAAGAGGTGATCGAAATTCGTGGCGCTGCTCGTGATCCAGGTTCGCGTGCCAAGATCGCAGTAAAGACCAACGACGGCCGGATCGATCCGATTGGTGCTTGTGTGGGTATGCGTGGTTCTCGGGTGCAGGCTGTATCAGGTGAGCTTGACGGCGAGCGGGTCGATATCATTCTGTGGGATGACAATCCGGCTTCATTGGTCGTTAATGCCATGGCCCCCGCCGAAGTCGCTTCTATCGTCGTTGACGAAGACCGTCACTCGATGGATGTGGCGGTCGCCGAAGATAATTTGGCGATGGCAATCGGTCGGGGTGGTCAGAATGTCCGTCTTGCTAGTGAGTTGACCGGTTGGACGCTGAACGTGATGACCTCGGCAGACGCCATGGCCAAACAGCAGGAAGAGTCTAGCGGTATCGCCGAGACCTTCTCGCAATATCTTGATATCGATGAAGACTTTGCCCAGATGCTGGTGCAGGAAGGCTTCGCTAGCCTCGACGAGGTGGCTTATGTGCCGCTCGAGGAGATGCTGGAGATCGATGGCCTGGACGAAGATATCGTCAACGAGCTGCGTAGCCGTGCTAAAGATGCGCTGCTGAACCTGGCACTGGCTTCCGAAGAGAAGCTGGAAGATGCCGAGCCTGCTGAAGATCTGCTAACCATGGATGGAATGGACCGCCATCTGGCCTTTGTATTGGCCAGTAAGGGTGTCATCACCATGGAAGATCTTGCCGAACAGTCGATCGATGATCTGATGGATATCGACGATATGGACGAAGAGAAGGCCGGTGCATTGATTATGACGGCTCGCGCACCTTGGTTCGCTGAAGCCGACGAGTAACGATTCAACAGGAGCAGCAACGAATGGCTGAACTGACAGTAAAGCAGCTTGCCGAAGTGGTAGGCGTTCCCGTTGAACGTCTACTGAGTCAAATGAAAGATGCCGGCCTTAAGCATGGCAGTGAAGGCGATGGCGTGTCTGAGGAGGAGAAGCAGAGTCTGCTCGCTCACCTCAAGCGCAGCCACGGTGAAAGCAACGATGAAGGCGCGCCACGCCGGATTACGTTGAACCGTAAAACCACCAGCACCTTGCGTGTGAGTGGCAAGAAATCGGTCAACGTTGAGGTGCGTAAGAAGCGCACCTACGTTAAGCGTGACGATTTAAGTCCGGAAGAGCGCGCAGCCGAAGATGCGGCAGCGGCCGCGGAGCAGGAAGCGTTACAAGAAGCGCAGGCGATTGTAACGGCCAAGCAACAAGAGGCTGAAGCAGCGCGTCTTAAGCTTGAAGCTGACAAGAAGAAGGCCGACCAAGAGGCTGCTCGAGCGGCTGAAGAAGCGCGCTTGGAAGCCGAACAGTCTGAGAAGTCTAAGGCCAAGGCTGCGCCGGCTAAAAAGGCAATGCCTACTAAAAAGGATGCCGCACCCGCTAAGAAAGAAGCGCCTAAGCGTAAAGAAGCTGAACGTGCGCCGCGTCGTGGTACCGGTGTTAAGCGCGGTCAGGGTTTCGATCCTTCATTCAAAGAGCGTCGTCTGAAAGCTCCCAAGCGTCAGAAATTGCAAGCGCCTTCGCAGCTTCAGCAGGGCTTTGAGAAGCCGGTTGCTGCCGTTGTTCACGAGGTGGCTGTACCCGAGGCGATCAGTGTTGCCGATCTGGCTAAGCTGATGACGATTAAAGCTGCCGACATCATCAAGGTGATGTTCAAGATGGGTGCTCCGGCAACCATCAACCAGATCCTGGATCAGGATACCGCTTTGCTGGTGGTTGAAGAGATGGGGCACAAAGGCGTTGTTGCCGATGAGTCCAGTGTTGAAGACCGGGTGCTAGACGATATCGACTACGAAGGTGTCGAAGAGTCTCGTGCGCCAGTTGTTACCGTTATGGGTCACGTTGACCACGGTAAGACATCGCTGCTCGATTACATTCGTGAAACGCGCGTGGCGTCCGGTGAGTCCGGTGGTATTACCCAGCACATCGGTGCTTACCACGTTGAAACCGGCCACGGCATGATCAGCTTCCTGGATACACCTGGACACGCCGCGTTTACCGCGATGCGTGCTCGGGGTGCCAAGGCGACCGATATCGTTATCCTGGTGGTAGCCGCTGACGATGGTGTGATGCCGCAGACCGAAGAGGCGATTCAGCATTCGCGTGCTGCGGGTGTGCCGCTGGTTGTCGCTATCAACAAGATCGATAAAGAAGGTGCTGATCTGGATCGGGTTAAGACCGAGTTGGCAGCTAAAGAAGTGATTCCTGAGGACTGGGGCGGTGACGTTCAGTTTATTCCGGTATCGGCCAAGACCGGTGAAGGTATCGACGCGCTGCTGGATGCACTGTTGCTGCAGTCTGAGATGCTCGAGCTTAAAGCTGTGCCTAGCGTACCGGCTAAAGGTGTTGTTGTTGAATCACGTCTCGACAAGGGCCGTGGTGCAGTGGCAACGCTGCTGGTTCAAAACGGCACACTGCGCTCCGGCGATATCGTTCTAGCCGGTCAGAACTACGGTCGGGTACGGGCGATGCTGGACGAGACTGGTCAGCCGATTAAGACTGCCGGCCCATCAATTCCGGTCGAGATTCTAGGTCTGGATGGAACCCCCGATGCGGGTGACGAGTTTAATGTCGTTGCCAACGAGAAGAAGGCACGCGAAGTTGCCAATTTCCGTCAGGGTAAGTTCAAAGAGATCAAGCTAGCGCGTCAACAGGCCGCCAAGCTGGATAATCTGTTCGCCAACATGGGCGGCAACGAAGTGTCGATCCTGAATATCGTCTTGAAGACAGATGTTCGTGGCTCGCTCGAAGCCTTGACTAGCTCACTGGTCGACCTGGGTACCGATGAGGTTAAAGTCAACGTCGTCTCCAGTGGCGTCGGTGGTATCGCCGAGAGCGATGTTAACTTAGCGCTGGCGTCCAACGCGGTTATCTTCGGTTTCAACGTCCGGGCCGATACAACGGCTAAGGCGTTGGTTGAGAAGGAAGATGTCGACATGCGCTACTACAGCATCATCTACGATATCGTTGATGATGTTAAGCAGGCGCTATCTGGCATGCTGGCTCCTGAGCTGCGTGAAGAGATTCTGGGTAATGCTGAAGTGCGTGAAGTGTTCCGCTCGCCTAAGTTCGGCCAGGTTGCTGGCTGTATGGTGACTGAGGGGATGGTTTCTCGCAGTAAGAAGATCCGGGTTCTGCGTGATAACGTGGTCGTACACGAAGGTGAGCTGGACTCGCTGCGCCGCTTCAAGGATAACGTTGAAGAGGTTCGTAACGGTGTCGAGTGTGGTATCGGTGTGAAGAACTACGACGTTAAGGTCGGTGACCAGATCGAAGTGTTCCAGGTAACCGAGATAGCGCGCCAGCTGTAAGCTGGTTCGCTTCTTACTGCAACTTTTCGTTAAACGGATATCCAGATGGCCAGAGAATTTAGTCGTACCCAGCGGATTGGTGAGCAGCTTCAGCGTGAGTTGGCACAGTTGATCCAGCAGGAGGTTAAAGATCCGCGTGTCGGGTTGGTGACTGTCAACGGTGCCAAGGTGTCGCGTGATCTTAACTATGCCGATATCTATATCACTGTGATGGCACCTCATGACGAGGTTCAAGCGCAGTCTGAAGTATCGGTTAAGATCCTCAATCGTGCAGCGGGCTTCCTGCGAGGCCGAATCGCGTCTTTGATCCAGCTTCGAGTGGTGCCGCAGTTGCGGTTCCACTTTGATAGTTCGGTGTCACGGGGTAACTACATGTCGTCGCTGATCGAACAGGCGGTATCGGAAGATACCAAACGTCAGGATCAGCGCGGTGATGTTGTCGATGATGTGACCGACGATCGTACTGATACGGAAGAGGGCTAACCTGCTTGGCTCGTCGTCGTAAAGGGCGTGCCATTGATGGCGTGGTGTTGCTGGATAAGCCGCAAGGTGTCAGTTCCAATCACGCTTTGCAGCGGATCAAGTATCTCTATGGTGCGGCCAAAGCGGGTCATACCGGAGCACTGGATCCGTTAGCGACCGGTATGCTGCCGATCTGCCTGGGAGAGGCGACCAAGTTCTCTCAATTTCTGCTCGAAGCGGATAAGCGCTACCAGACCACTGCTAAGCTGGGGATTCGTACCGATTCCAGCGACGCCGATGGCGAGGTGATCGAGCGTAAAGCGGTCGGTGATTACAGTGTCGAGCAGATCAAAGCGTTGCTGGTCGAGCATTTTAGCGGCGAGATCGAACAGGTCCCATCAATGTTCTCGGCGCTTAAGCACAACGGTCAGCCGCTGTATAAGCTGGCACGTCAGGGTATTAAGGTTGAGGTTAAGTCGCGTCGGGTCACGATCTATTCGATCGAACTGCTCGATTATCGTCCTGCTGATGCCGAAATCGATCTTGAAGTGCATTGCTCCAAGGGCACTTATATCCGTTCGATTGTCGAAGATCTGGGCTTGATGCTAGGCTGCGGAGCCCATGTGCAGGTATTAAGGCGGCTCGATTCGGGGCCTTATAAAGCACCGATGATGCGCACCTTGGCGGAGATCGAAGCGATCGCTGGGGTCGGTGCCGATGAAAAGGTCACCGAGGCGCAAAAACAGTGCGACCTAGAGGGGCTTGATGCGTTATTATTGCCGGCTTGGACGGCAGTTGATCATCTAACTCGGGTCACGATCGATGAAGATCAGACCGTTGCGCTCGGTTATGGCCAGTCGATTCAGTTGATCGATCACGACCAGCCCGCCGCCGAGCAGATACTTATTTTTACCCGGGACGAGAGCGAACCACGTTTTCTCGGCTTGGGACAGCTTTCAGACGACGGGGTGTTAAAACCCAAGCGTCTGATTCAGACCGCTCAGGGATAGCCTGTTCGGTCGTTGTCGCGTTGTACTGTCAATATGCACGGTGCAACGTTTGATTAACCAGCGCGTTCCTGTCGTACAGGCCGTGTGCATATTAGTAATGGAGTTTTACCATGGCTTTATCAGCTCAAGAAAAAGCGGCTATCCTAGCTGACTACCAGACCAAAGAAGGCGATACCGGTTCTCCTGAAGTTCAGGTTGCCCTGTTGACTGCTAACATTTTGGCTCTGCAGCCGCACTTCAAGGACAACAAGAAGGATCACCACTCACGTCGTGGTCTGATCCGGATGGTAAACCAGCGTCGTAAGCTGCTGGACTACTTGAAGTCTAAGGACGCCACGCGTTACGTTACGCTGATCGGTCGTCTGGGTCTGCGTCGCTAAGAGCAGATTCACGCAAAGGCTCCGACCGTAAGGTTGGGGCCTTTGTTGTTTTAAGAGTGTTGTTTTACGACGCTGTTTTAACAAAAATGTGTTAAGCGCTGTTGTTTTAAGGTTAAAGCAGCCAGCGTTGATCGAAGTACTCAGCAATCTATTGTTCAGCCCGTACTTTAATGGCCCCTTGCTGATTTGAGGGATTATTAAAGTACGGTTTGCAGGCGGGGCGAAAGCCCACGAGAGATTGTCGACCATGGGGTCGGGAGTGCTGTAAGCAAATTAAATATGAGGAATTCATAGTGTTGAATCCGAAGACTAAAACTTTCCAGTATGGTGATCAGCAAGTCACTCTGGAAACTGGCCGTATCGCACGTCAAGCATCCGGTGCTGTATTGATCACCATGGGTGAGAACCAGGTTCTGTGTACCGTTGTCGGTAACAAGAAAGCCCGTGCTGACCAGCCGTTCTTCCCGCTGTCGGTTCACTACCAGCAGAAGACCTACTCGGTGGGTAAGATTCCTGGTGGTTTCTTCAAGCGTGAAGCGCGCCCAAGTGAATTTGAAACCCTGACCTCGCGCCTGATCGACCGTCCGATCCGCCCTCTGTTCCCGAAAGGCTTCATGAACGAAGTACAGGTTGTCTGTACCGTTATGTCTGCCGATAAGAAGAACTGCCCTGACGTTGCTGCGATGATCGGTACTTCGGCGGCTCTGGCAATCTCCGGTATCCCGTTCAGCGGCCCTATCGGTTGTGCACGGGTTGGTTTCGACGAGGAGAACGGTTACATCCTCAACCCATCTTTTGAAGCGATGGAAAGCTCGTTGCTGGACATGGTTGTTGCCGGTACTAAAGACGCTGTGTTGATGGTTGAGTCTGAGGCACAAGAGCTGTCTGAAGACGAGATGCTGGGCGCGGTACTGTTCGCCCATGACGAGATGCAGGTTGCTGTTGATGCGATCGTCGAGTTCGCTGCTGAAAACGCCAAGCCGACTTGGGATTGGGCTGCTCCAGCGGTTAACGAAGAGCTCAAGCAGCAGATCGTTGACGGTTACGGTGCTGCAATCACCGAAGCCTACGCGATCAGCGACAAGCTGGCGCGTTACGGCAAACTCGGTGAAGTTAAAGCCGAAGCTGTTGAAAAGCTGGCAGGCGAACACGTTGATGACAAAGACGTTGAGAAGCTGTTTGCTTCTGTTGAGAAGAACATCGTACGTAGCCGCGTTGTAAACGGTGAGCCACGTATCGACGGTCGTGATACCAAGACCGTTCGTCCGATCGAAGTTGAAGTCGGCGTACTGGGTAAGACTCACGGCTCGTCACTGTTCACCCGTGGTGAAACTCAGGCGATCGTTACCGCGACTCTAGGCACCAGCCGTGATCAGCAGATCATTGATGCACTGGAAGGTGAGCGTAAAGATCCATTCCTGTTCCACTACAACTTCCCAGGCTACTCGGTAGGTGAGTGTACCCGCATGATGGGTACCAACCGTCGTGAGACCGGTCACGGCCGTCTAGCGCGTCGTGGTATCCAGGCGATGATGCCTAGTCAGGAAGATTTCCCGTACACCATCCGTGTGGTATCTGAGATCACCGAATCTAACGGTTCCAGCTCAATGGCTTCTGTGTGTGGTGCCTCTTTGGCACTGATGGACGCCGGTGTGCCGGTTAAGCGTCCGGTCGCTGGTATCGCTATGGGTCTGGTTAAGGAAGGCGACAAGTTTGCCGTTCTGACCGACATCCTGGGTGACGAAGATCACCTGGGCGACATGGACTTTAAGGTAGCCGGTTCCGAGAACGGTATCACTGCACTGCAGATGGATATCAAGATCGAAGGTATCACCGAAGAGATCATGGACCAGGCGCTGGAGCAGGCTCTGGAAGCCCGTCAGCACATCCTGCGTGAGATGGCTAAGGTTATCGGTTACGCCCGTCCTGAACTGAACGACAACGCTCCGGCGATGACTCAGTTGAAGATCAACCCTGACAAGATCCGCGACGTGATCGGTAAGGGTGGCGCGACTATCCGTGGCATAACTGAAGAGACTGGCGCATCGATCGATATCGAAGACGACGGCACCATCAAGATCTTCGCTGCCGACAAGGCTGCTGCACAAGCTGCGATCGATACCGTTATGGCGATCACCGCTGAAGCAGAAGTAGGCAAGATCTATGAAGGTAAGGTTGAGCGTATCGTCGACTTCGGCGCATTCATCAACATCCTGCCGGGCAAAGATGGTCTGCTGCACATCTCCCAGATCTGCGCCGAGCGGGTTGAGAAGGTGACTGACAAGCTGACCGAAGGCGAGATGGTCAAGGTTAAGGTATTGGACGTAGACCCACGCGGCCGTATCAAGCTGAGCATGAAAGACCTGCGTGAAGACGAAGGTGTTGGCGAGTAAGTTTATCGCTGACATGCGCTAGCGATAGTGCACTCTAGAAAGCGGGCTTCGG
>JBFFKD010000069.1:0-9248 GCA_041555595.1 Motiliproteus sp. | reverse complement strand
TGATTGGTAAGCGTGCCGAGACCGGAACAGCAGGTCGGTTCAAGTTTCCCCGGCCGATGACCGATCGTCCCGGTCTGGATATGAGCTTCAGTGGCCTTAAAACCTTCACACTCAATACCACTGAGAAATTGCGACAGCGTCCTGAAGGGCTGAGCGATCAGGATGTCGATGATATCGCGCTGGCATTCCAAGAGGCGGTGGTCGATACGCTGGCGATCAAGTGTCGTAGAGCGCTGCAGCTCAGTGGAATGAAGACACTGGTGATCGCTGGCGGCGTTAGCGCCAATACCATGCTGCGACAGAAGCTGGAGGCCGAAGCGGCCAAACAGGGCGCCAAGTTGTTTTATGCCCGCCCTGAATTTTGTACCGACAACGGCGCCATGATCGCGTATGCGGGTTGCCAGCGATTATTGGCCGGTCAGCGAGGTGATCTGAAGATCGAAGCACGGCCACGCTGGCCGATGGTCGAGTTGAGCTCGGTTCAGTCGTAGTTGCTGTTGTAATGTTGGTTGGCGCTTCTACCTTAACTGCATTCGTACCATCAGCCCGAGCTACAGGCGCGATTCGGTTCCGTGCAGAATTTTTTTGATGTTGCTGCTATGGCGGGCGATCAGCAGCAGAGCCATCAGGCTTAGAACCATTAGGTCGGCCGGGTTAAGCCAGTAACACAGTGGCGGCGTGGCCAGTGCAGTGACGATCGATGCCAGTGAGGCTTGGCGGCTGGCTTTAGCCAGTAGTAGCCATAACAGGAACTGGACGGCGGCTAGTATTGGTTGCAGAGCCAGGCAGCTGCCGAAGAAGGTTGCCACCCCTTTGCCGCCGTGAAAGCGTGAGTAGATTGGAAACAGGTGACCAAGCATGGCGCTCAGGCCGCTAAGCAGTACTGTGTCATGATTGAAATTGAGCTTGAATGCCAGCCAGACCGGTAGTGCACCCTTGAGTAGATCGGCCAGCAGGGTGATAACACCGGCACGGTGAGACCCGGTGCGCCAGACATTGGTTGCGCCCGGATTGTGTGAACCGGCGTTGCGCGGATCGGGTAGATTGAATATTTGACACACAACGACCGCGCTCGATATCGATCCCAGCAGGTAGGCTGCGGCCAGCATCAGCAGATCAGGGGTGGCGAGTTCGACGGGCATTGGGGTGGTCACAGAGTCTGTAGTTAACGAATCAACTGCTATTAGTAGCAGACCTTCAGAATGATATAAAGGCGCGATGAGCGGTCATTAGTACAGGAGTAGCGAGATGGACATCATCTATATCAAGGAGCTGGAAGTAGAAACCGTAATCGGTATCTACGATTGGGAGCGCAAAATCCGTCAGCGGGTCAATCTCGATCTGGAGATGGGAGCTGATATCCGCCAGGCAGCAGCCTGCGAAGATATCGCCATGACGGTCAGCTATAAGGATGTTAGCAAGCGCTTGATCAGCTTCATCGAGCAGAGTGAATTCTTGCTGGTTGAGACCATGGCCGAGCAGATCGCTCAGATCGTATTGGATGAGTTTCCGGTGCCTTGGCTGCGATTGCGGTTGGGCAAGCCCGGAGCTGTACGTGGTGCCAAGGATGTCGGGGTCATTATCGAACGAGGAGAGCGCCCCTGATGGCGCAGGTGTATCTGAGTCTCGGTAGCAATATCGATCGCCAGCGCTACATCGCTAGCTGTCTCGACAGCTTGAGTCAGCGCTATGGCGTGCTGGAGATTTCGTCGATATACGAAAGTGAAGCGATCGGCTTTGCCGGCGAGTGTTTTTACAATCTGGTGGTTGGGCTCAAGACCGACCAAGCACTGCCCGAGCTGTTTGCCCGTTTAAGACAGATCGAGCTTGATCATGATCGCTGCCGGCATGCGGTTAAATTTAGTTCGCGTACTCTCGATATTGATATTCTGACCTACGATGATTTTGTCGGTGAGTTCAAGGTCGACGATGGCAGCCGCGGTTGTCTGCCGCGCGATGAGATCACCAAGAATGCTTTTGTGCTGCTGCCTTTGGCCGAGCTGGTGCCAGACCGGTTGCATCCCGGCTTAGGTCGCAGCTACCAGCAGCTGTGGCAAGCGTATGATCAAGACAGCCAGTCGCTGTGGCCGGTATCGTTTTTCTGGCAGGGGCGGCAGCTGTCTCAGCTCGGATAGGTCTTTACTGTGACTGGTTGGGGCGTTGAATCTGATTTTTACCGGTGTCAGCGGTTGCCGTTTCGGCGCTCTGCTTGTCTGCAGACTGTGATAGCGTTTGGCACAGTCTGCCCATCTCGTGTTTATGGCTTAGAGCTTAGCTGTACAGTGACTTGCCGCCATCGACGGCGATGATCTGGCCGGTGATGAACTGCTGTTGGGCCAGAAAGATCACCGTGTCGGCGATGTCATCGGGCTGGCCATACCGACCAAGCAGTGTCTTGCTGAGCGCTTGCTGTTCGGCCGCCGGGTCGCGCTTGGCGGCGCCTTCGGGTGGCAAGATAGGGCCGGGAGAGATGCCGTTGACTCGGATCTGGGGTGCCAGCTCTTTGGCCAGGCTCTGGGTCAGCATCGCCAGTCCTGCTTTGGCGACCGAGTAGAGGGCGAAGCCATCGAGCGGCCGCTGTGCGTGGATATCGACGATGTTGATGATGTTTCCCTGTTGCTGCCGCAGTGGTGCTATCAGTGCTTTGGATAGCCATAACGGGGCTTTGAGGTTGCTGCCGATCAGATCGTGCCACTGCGCCTGATCGAGTGTTTCGAGCGGGGTGGGGTAGAAGGTGGAGGCGTTGTTGACCAGCAGATCGAGCCGCTGCCAGTAACCCTGTGCTTGTTGGGCTAGTTGTTCAATAGCATGGCTGTCGGTCAGGTCGGCTTGCAGGCAGGCGGCGCTGTCGGAACTGAATCGGTTGAGCTCGGCTGCCAGCTGCTCTGCCTCGGTGCGCGAACGGTTGTAATGGATCAGTACCCGGTAGCCGTGCTGGTGCAGGCGCCGGGCCAGGCAGGCGCCGATTCGACGAGCAGCGCCGGTGATCAGTGCGACCGGACGGTTAGGGGTGCTGGATCTGTCCATCGATAATAGGCTCCGATGCTGGTCTAACTAGTGGCGATAGGCTGTGGCAAGCGGGTGAGTAAAGGGGCAGTAATGAGCTGCCGGATTCTATCAGGCCTGTCGGCTGAGCGCCTGCTCGATGGCGGCCCGTCGTCGGTGCTGCAGCTCTTCTCCCAGTCTCGCCCCCTTGAACCCCTCGGCAACCAGTATCCGAGGTTGGATCTTTTCTATCTCCTGAATCAGCTGTAGAAGCTGTTGGGCTTGGCTGAATGGCTGGTCGGCGGCTAGCCCGGCCAATGCCCGGCAACCATCGATAAACGGCGGCAGTCGTTCGGGGCGGCGCTGTAGGTCGAGTCCCAGGTACAGCGCCATCACTGACTCGGCGTTGAGTGATGTTTGCAATAGCTGCTGATAACGCCAAAGTAACTGGGCACTATCGCGAAACTGCTTGGGGATTTTGAGTCGTTGGTGGAGTTGCTCGAGTGACTTCGTGTCTGCAATGCCGTGGCACGTCACGGCCCAGCGAACGCAAGCATCGGAGCTCAAGGCGCAGGCGTTGATTAAGGCCGATAGCGGCGTTTGGCTGGTGCTGGTGGGTGTATCTAAGCGCTGCTTGTCAGCCAGTTCCGGCATCAGTTGGCGCAGGGCACCGCATCGCTCGAGGGTGATGAAATACTGCTCTGGGTTGGCTTCTATCAGCGCTCGCTCTGTCTCTTTCCAGACCCGCTCGGCCGACAGCGCTTGCAGCTCACCGCTGTTGCTGAGCTGGCTCATTAGGGCCAGTGTTTCTGGCGCAATCTTGAAACCAAGATGACTAAAGCGGGCCAGAAAGCGCGCTACCCGTAACACCCGCAGTGGGTCTTCGGAAAATGCCGGTGAGACATGGCGCAACAGCCGTTGTTGCAGATCGCGCTGGCCGCCGTAAGGGTCGTACAGCGTGCCCTGGTCGTCTTCTGCGATGGCGTTAATGGTTAGATCTCGGCGCAGCAGATCCTGCTCCAGTGTGACTTCGGGGGCGGCGTGGAAAGCAAAGCCGCCGTAGCCCTGGCCGCTTTTCCGCTCGGTGCGTGCTAAGGCGTACTCTTCGTGGCTATCGGGGTGGAGGAAGACGGGGAAGTCCTTGCCGACCGGCTGGTAGCCTTGTGCCAGCATCAGTTCGGCGCTGGCACCAACTACGACCCAATCGTGGTCGTACACCTCGATGCCGAGTAATCGATCCCGTACTGCGCCGCCGACCTGATAGACCTTCATTTTAATCAGTCCTGAGTTGAACGGGTGTCGCAGAGTTCGGGGAAGCTGATCTTCCAGGCCTCGAAGCCTCCTGCCATGCTGTAGACCTGGTCAAAACCGCGTTCAATCAGGAACTGCGCCGCCGAGATGCTGCTCATGCCGTGAAAGCAGTAGACGATCAGCGGGGCATCGAGATCGGCGGTGTCGATAAATTGTTGCAAGCTGTGGTTATCCAGATGGATGGCGCCACGGATATGACCGTTGCTGAAACTATCCGGGTCACGGATATCGACCAGGGCGGCACCTTGGTCGAGCAATTGGCGCGTCTGGTTGATATCGATCTGCTGGTATTGGGTCATACATCTACCTGTTTTGTTTGGGTGCCAATGACTTAAGTGGCCACTAATCGCTTAAGCGTAACCGGCGCTGGGCACGCTAAAGTAACGCTGATCATCCAATCGCAAGGCGGTTAAGCTGCCGCCCCAGACGCAGCCGGTATCGAGTGGATAGACGTTGTCGGCGTCAGCTTTGCCCTCCAGCGATGCCCAGTGGCCGAACAGTACCCGCTGATTGGCTGTTTTGCGCTCGGCGAAACTGTACCAGGGGGCGAAGCCGTGAGGCGGATTACCCGATCCGGTCTTGGTCTCTAGTTCCAGGCAGCCGTCGGCGCGACAGAACCGGATCCGGGTGAAGTAGTTGGTGATCAGGCGGTAGCGCTGCCAGCTTTGTAATGACTCGTCCCAGCGGCTGGGTTCATTGCCGTACATCTGCCGGAAGAACTCAGCGGCCTGGTCGCCTTGAAGTACCGTTTCGACTTCGCGGGCGCAACGGATTGCCGTGGTCAGATCCCATATCGGTGGGATGCCAGCGTGGACCATCACATAATCTAGCTGTGGATCGTGGTGCAGTAACGGTTGCTGTCGCAGCCAGTGAATTAAAGCGTCGCGATCGGGGGCGTTGAGAATCGCATCGAAGGTGTCGTTGCGACCCGCTCTCTTCTGCTCGAAGGCGACCGCGAGCAGGTGCAGGTCATGATTGCCCAGCACCACTTTTACCTGTGTACCCAGTTGCTGGACAAAACGCAGCGTATCGAGCGAATCGGGTCCACGGTTGACGAGGTCGCCGGTTAGCCAGAGCTGGTCGCTGCTGTTGAAGGCGACCTTGTCGAGCAGATGTTTGAGCTCACTGAGGCAACCTTGAAGGTCGCCGACTGCGTAAGTTGCCATGCTGTCTCGGGCTTAGTGCAGCGCGTGTGGAAGCGCTAGGGTGAAGGCATCGATTGGCGTTTGAAACTGCTCGCCGGAGGCGCTGCGCATGACGTAATGGCCCTCCATCATGCCGACCTCTGATGGCAGTACGGTGCCACTGGTATAACTGAAGCTTTCACCAGGGGCGATCTCGGGTTGTTCGCCGACAACGCCCTGACCCTGTACCTCCTGGATATGCTGATCGCCATCGGTGATGCGCCAGTATCGGCTCAAAAGCTTGATGCTCTCCTCACTCTGATTGTTGATAGTGATGTGGTAGGAGAAGACAAAGCGCTGATTGTCAGGGTCTGATTGATGATCGAGGTAGTTGGTTTCAACCTTAATGTTGATCTGGTCGCTGTGGGTCGTGCCGCTGGTTGTTGGGTCGGTATCAGCGGTTGGGGTCGAGGTGTTCATAAGCTGATCTCCGGTTGTGGGGTGGTTGCGTGCAGAGCCGTTTGATAGCGAGTATAGCTATTGGCCAGTCGTACAAACTCAGGCAGTGACAGTTTTTCTGGCCGCAAGCCGGGATCGATCCCTTCAGCTTCGATCAATTCGACCGGCAATACTGTCTTGAGGTTGTTACGCAGAGTCTTGCGGCGTTGGCCGAATGCGGTTCGCACCAGCAAGGCGAAATCATCGACGCTATCGGCGGGGTGCGGTGGTTGCGCGTAAGGGCGCAATTTCACGATAGCCGAGTCGACCTTAGGCTTGGGATCGAACGCCTCCGGGTTGACCAAAAACAGTGATGACACCTCGCAGTAATACTGCGCCATGATGCCCAGGCGGCCGTAGGCACTATCGCCGGGCAGTGCTGCCAACCGGTCAACGACCTCTTTCTGCAGCATGAAATACATATCTTCGAACACGCCGCTGTAGCTGAGCAGGTGGAAGATCAGCGGGGTCGAGATGTTGTAGGGGAGGTTGCCGACAACCCGCAGCGGTTGCTGCTCATCGAGCAGCGATTGGAAGTCAAACTTGAGCGCATCGGCTTCATGGATCCGCAGTTTGTCGCCGTAACCGGAAAACTGTTTTTGCAGCTTGGGAATCAGGTCGCGATCGAGTTCGACCACATCCAGCTCACCACAACCGGCCAGTAACTCTTCGGTTAGGGCGCCCAGCCCGGGGCCGATCTCGACCAGATGTTGTCCTGGTTTGGGGTTGATCGACCTGATGATGCGACGAATGACGCCTTGATCCTGCAGGAAATTTTGACCAAAACGCTTGCGAGCTTGGTGGCCTGGGGTGGAGTGCTTCATGAATTACCTGTAGGGCTGTGATGCGGACTAGAGGGAGCGGTCGCTAAGTTGGTGCTATTGAGTATCTGAGTCGACGGGGCTGTTTTGGTTCCGGACCCTGTGGTTGCCATTGCGGCCTCGACCATCTGCGCCGCGTAAGTGATCGCAGTCGCCAGGCTGCCACTATCTGCATTGCCACTGCCTGCCAGATCAAGTGCGGTACCGTGATCGACCGAGGTGCGGATGATCGGCATCCCGAGGGTGATGTTGACGGCGCTGCCGAAGCCTTTGTGCTTGAGCACCGGCAAGCCTTGATCGTGATACATCGCCAGCACGGCGTCGCCTCGTTCGAGTTGGTGTGGGGTGAACAAGGTGTCGGCCGGGAGTGGGCCGATCAGATTGAGGCCTTCGGCGCGCAGCGATTCCAGCGTGGGCTCGATCACCTGCTGCTCTTCGAGTCCCAGATGACCGCCTTCGCCGGCGTGCGGGTTAAGGCCGCAGACCAGTATTCGCGGCTGCTCGATGCCAAACCGTTGGCGCAGGTCGGTATCGAGAATACGGCAGATCTGGCTTAGGCGCTCGGGGGTTATTGCAGCAGGGACTTGCGCCAGCGGCAGGTGGGTGGTGACCAGGGCGACTCGTAACCCTTGGCACGCCAGCATCATCACGACCTGTTCGCTGCCGGTCAGTTCCATCAAAAACTCGGTGTGGCCGCTGAATACGGTGCCGGCATCGTTGATGACGCCTTTGTGTACCGGTGCTGTCACTAGCGCATCAAAGCGACCTTCGAGGCAGCCTCTGGTGGCACAGGTCAGGGTGTCGAGTACGTAGTCGGCGTTGGCCGGGTTGAGCTGCCCGGTCTGTACGGGATCGAGTAAGGCCCGGTCGAGAACGCAAAGCTGGCCAGGTAGGCTGGGGCGGGTTGGCAGTTGCGGCTCAAAGGGTGTCAGTGTTAATGGAAGTCCGAGTTGTTGTGCGCGCTGCAGCAGCAGTTGTGAATCGGCGATCACCACCAGTTGCTGTGTTTGCTGTTGTTGTGCCAGTTGAATGCATAGATCGGGGCCGATACCCGCCGGTTCGCCGGGGGTAACCGCCAGACGATAGCAGTTCATCGTTTCGGACATCTCGGACATCTCGGACATCTCCGAAGTTACAGCTTGATTTCGATGTAGGCCTGGGCGTGGATCTCGCGTAGCCAGGTTGAACGGCTTTCGGCGAACTTACGCTTGCGAATCGCCTCGCGGGCTTCGTTCTGCAAGATCTGCTGGCCGAAATCCTGCTGGCGGCGCTCCTGAACTTGCAGAATGTGCCAGCCAAACTGACTCTTAAAGGGTTGGCTGATGGCGTTGTCGGCAGTGGCGTGAACCACCTGCTCGAATTCTGGCACCATCTGGCCATCCATGGTCCAGCCCAAATCACCGCCACTGCTGCCGCTGCCGGGATCGTCGCTGTACTGTTTGGCCAGGATAGCGAAGTCATCACCATTCTGCAGTCGTTGGTACAGGTCGTCGATCAGTCGTTTGGCATCATCGTTGGAACGGATCTCACTGGGTTTGATCAGGATATGGCGCACCCGGGTTTGGTCAATCAGCTGCTGCTCGCCGCCACGTCGTTCGAGCATCTTGAGGATGTGAAAGCCACCGCCCATTCGGAACGGCTGGGTTAGCTGGCCCGGTTGCAGGGATTCAACCGCTGCCGCTGCCGCTTCCGGTAGTTCGGACGGCTTGCGCCAGCCAATGTCTCCGCCTTTTAGCGCCTCGGGGCTTTTCGATACCGCGATGGCGGTGGTGCCAAAATCAGCACCGGCGATTAGCTGTTGGTGAACCTGGTCGGCTTGTTGTTTAGCCTGAGTCAGTTGTTCAGGGCTGGCCCCGCTGGGTACCGGGATCATAATGTGGCCCAGATGCAGTTGTGCTTCGGCGCTTTTACGGCCCTGTTCGGAAGCGAGAAAGTTCTGCACCTCCTGATCGGAGATATGGATGCGTTGATTGACACGACGGTTCTGAACCTGGCTGATCAACATCTCGCTACGAATCTGCTCGCGTACTTCCAGGTAGTTCTGACCTTCGGCCTCGAGTTGTTGTTTAAACTGCGCCAGGGTTAGCTGGTTGCTGTCGGCAATCCGATCGAGGGTGCGGTTGAGCTCGTCGTCGGAGACCTTGATGCCGCTATCGGCAGCCAGCTTGAGCTGGATCCGATCGATAATGAGTTTGTCGAGCACCTGTTGACGAAACACCTCGGCGTCGGGGAGCGGGGTTTTTCGCTCCTGTAGCTGTTGTTGAATCACCGCGCTACGGCGTTTGAGTTCCGATTGCAGAATAATATCGCCATCGACGATCGCCACCACCCGGTCGAGAAATTGAATCTCGGCCTGGCTGATCGGTGTTATTAATAACAAGCTCAGGAGTAGGCTGGTTAGTAATGGTAAGGCACAGCGGCTCAAACGGCGGGAGGTTCTATTTATCATTACTACGCTCTTCATAACCGGTAATATCTTTCAAGAAATGCTTGGCATCGGAACCGTCGT
>JBFFKD010000068.1:0-9286 GCA_041555595.1 Motiliproteus sp. | reverse complement strand
GTGGCAGTCGACGATAAAAATAACGGCCCGAGTCCCAATGATCGACATGTTTGGTGACTCGACCCTGCTGGTCGAAATGCAGTTCACTGACGCCAGCAAAGCACCAGTCGGCAGGCGTTTTCAAGCCGCCACTGAAATTCCAACGCAGCAGGCAGACATCACCATCCCAACCGCTGTAGACCTGTTCAAAGCGGGGTTCACTGACCTTGGTGGCAAAGTGGACGAGGTATTCGGCCAGCGCGTCTCGCCCCTGCAACTCAACAAAGGGATCGCTAAACGAGATCGTTGGAGCGACACAGTCTGGTAGACAATCTATGCCCTGCTCTAGCTGATTAAACAGCGTTATATAGTTGTTTAATCCCTGTCGTTGCCGTTCGCTAGGCATCGTTAACCTCTTGTCATTCGGCGGATCAATGGAAAGTAGAGACTATAGGGTAGATGGCGCAGCAGTCCCATTAACCAGGCAAAGCGTGGCGGGAAGCGAATTTCGAAGCGGTTACTGCTGACACCCTCGACGATATAGAGCGCTGCCTGCTCGGCGCTGATCAATTCAGGCATCGAAAAGGTGTTACGGTCGGTCAATGGTGTCTTTACAAACCCGGGATTGATCACCTGAATACTCACTCCACTGCCATGCAGATCTAATCGCAACGATTCACATAGATTAATCAATGCGGCCTTACTAGCACCGTAAGCACTGGCGGTAGGCAGACCTCGATAGCCTGAAAGCGATGCAACCACGGCGATGCGGCCTGCACCTCGCGCCTGCATATTGGTCAACAATGGCGAGATGCTATTAACGCAACCCATCAAATTAAGCTCAATCAATTGGCGAACCGCTGTCACGGTAAACTCAGCGGCCGTCAGCGGTTGATGGGTGCCGGCATTTAGCACCGCCAGATCGATTGCCCCCTGTGTAGCCGTTATCTGCTCAACCACCTGCTGACAAGCGTCTGAGTCACACACATCTAGCGGCATCGGGATGATTCGGCCACGGCCTGCCAACACGCTCTCTTCGGCCAGCTGCTGCAGTGCTTCGACACCACGGGCACTGGCCGCTACCTGCCAGCCACGTGATGCCAGCTCCAGCGCCAATGCCCGGCCGATGCCCTGACTGGCACCGGTGATCCAGGCAATCCGGCCATTAGAATTATCACCACCGGCAAAATCAGGTGAAGTCGATAAGCTCATAGCTTGGCTCCCTGGCCGCAGCGGCGGCATCGAAACTCCATCTCCGCGCCCCGTTGGTCGGTGAAACGCAACCCGACCCAACGCCCCTTTAGGTCATACCACACCGATGTTTGCCGCAGATCGCCCTGATATTGATAGCGTTGAGCCTGCACGGTTTTGCCTTCAATCAATAACGAATCAAGCCCCATTGGCGTCACCGTGATGGTGTTGATACGACCGGTCAGGGTATTGGCGACCTGACTACTATTGATCACATCAACGTCGTAGTGGTGGGTCGCTAGAATAGGTAGTCGAGCCTGATCACCGTTGCCTGACTCGAGCCAGTTGCCGTTACGTTCGAAGGCGATCATGTTTTCATCACCGTTTCGGTCCACCTGCGCCTGCACCCGTTGCAGCTGTCCCTGCCGCCAGTTTTCTAGCGCGGAGTAGCGGTAGCGGTAGGTCCAAAACAACCACTCAATATTGAGTTCCATCCGCGCCTCTACATCCCAACCAGAGCTATTGTCTCGAAATTCAGTCAGGTAATGACCCACCTGCTCACCATCGCGATAGACATCAAACAACAGACTATCTCCGTATAAACTCTGCCAGGGATGGGCCTGAACACTGCCGTTGACCATAGACAGTACAAGTATTAATAGCAGCATAGAGCGACTCACGGTTGAGGCGCCTGTTTGCTGAAGAAAAGCGTCACCGTACCTAAGGTGACACCCCACTTAGATACGGTAGCGCGGTTAATCAACACCCCGCCGGGCTGCAGCCACATCCAGTCATCGAAACGAACCTTCCAGTGTCTATCACCGACGGGAAGCAACATTTCATAACGCCAATGCAGCGCGTTACCGACAGCATCTCCCTCGGCCAGACCAATCACATCATCGGCGCTGCCTCGGTATCTGTTCGAACCCTGTTGTTCGATTCTCCAGATACGTTGTTGTTGTTCGCCATCTGCGTAAACAAAACGTTCATCCAACACCAGCGTATCATTTTGGTACTGCCCATCGATATGCACCTCAAACTGACGACGTAAATTGCCGAAACGGTCTTCAAAGATCCCCCAGGCATAGGTGGTACCTGAAAAATAGTCAGCCAAGTTAAAAACCGGTGTCGTGCCTTCAAACTGTTTAAGCTCCATACTGTTACACCCTGACAGGAGGAATATGACGAGCAGTAGTTTGGTCTTTTTATTGAGTACCTGATGCATCGCTACCTCCTTCTACCGATCAGCTGTATCAGCAAAGCTGAGTCGCTGATCCGAGCTTTGGAAAGCGCCACATAAACGCAACAGCCACACCCTTTAATACGCACGGAACCCAGGAATAGATCACCACCAAAGACCAGCGTGCGCTGTCTGTCTGTTCCACCGCGCCATCCTGCCAGCCACCCAAGCTCAACAGCAACGGCGCTATGCCGACTCCCACACCGAGCGATAACTTGATGACTAAGCTGGCTCCTGCATAGTGAAGTGCCGGTTGCAGACGCCCATAGCGTCGATGCTCCCAGCTAACCACCGTGGCTTGAATAGCGTGCGGCAACGCCAGATCGGCACCCAGCGTTGCCCCAGTCACAAGTACCACCAGCAGATAGATCGACGCTGATGCGGGAAGCAATGGCAACACCGCAAAGGCGGCGATCGCCAGCAGCATGGCAACGCACCAGAGCCTTGGTTGCGCGATCTTATGCCCCAGCCAGCGCCATAACGGTAGCGCCAGCAAGGCGGCACTGAAGTACAGCAGCAGGTATTCTCCCCGACTCTGATCCGGTAACAACAGCCAGCCACTGATGATCAGTGGAAACAGTACCGCAGCGACGGCATTGGCCAGACCGTTGAGCCACCAGACCAGTAACAGTCGACGCTGAGGCGCCAGGGAGAACAGTGACCGCCAATTTAGCTTTTCCTGCAGCGCAGCGGGTTGCGGCAATACCCACAGCATCCACACTAGGCTGATGCCGCCCCAGATCAGTGCGGTCAGGGTTAGATATCTGAACACCTGCTCAGCAGACCACCCCAACCAGCCGCCTAAGGCCGGCCACGCAGCGGACAACACCAACCCCACCATGCCGAGCGCTTCTCGGCCACTACTCAAGCGCAGACGTTCACGGGGCCCGTCCGCCAGGCTAACTAACCAGGCGGTGTAAGGTATCTGAATCAGCGTCCAACCGGTATAGAGCAACGTACTGAAACCGAGCAACCACAGACCACCGGCGTCTTCTGCCGGTGCGCTTAACCCCCACAGCCCCGGTGCCGCCAATAGGGCGCCCAATATCACCCAGCCTTTACGCCCAAGCCCCCCCAAGGGCCGATCACAACAGCGCGCGGCCACGGCGTCGCTGATGGTATCGAGCAGCCTGGCCAGCATCAGCCAACCGCCCACCTGAACCAGCGTCAGAGAGGTCACTTGGGCATAGTAAACCGGCAGCAGGATATAAAAAGGCAGGGTCGGCAATGCCAGCGCCAACGCTGGCAGTGAGTAGGCCCAGCGCTGTTTAAGCGTCAGCGCTGATTTGGTAGAAACGGACATCAGTGGCTCCGACCTTAAAGCCACTCTCGCAGTAGGCGAGGTAGTAGCGCCAGAGCCGATAGAAACGCTGATCGAACCCCTTACTCTTGGATTGGGTAGGCGTCAATGTCTGGATCTGGGGCCAGGCATCCTGAAAATCTCTAGCCCAGATGGCTAGCGTGCGCGCGTAATCGAGCCCAAAACTCTGTTCGTGCAACAGCGTCAATCCGGCACGATCAATTTGTTCGCGCATCACTCGGGGACAGGGCAGCATGCCTCCGGGGAAGATATAGCGTTGAATAAAGTCGGTACCCTGACGGTATGAATCAAAGCGTTCATCGGCGATGGTAATCACCTGAATCACTGCTCGACCGCCCGGTTTAAGCAGTGCTTTGAGGCGATCAAAATAGAGCGGCCAATTGGCTTCGCCGACCGCTTCAAGCATTTCGATCGAAACGATGTGGTCGTAGCGCTGATTCAGATCGCGATAATCGGTCAGCGTCGCTTGGGCCCTTTCTCCATAATCAGCCAAGCGTCTATGAGTCCATTTAAGCTGTTGCTGTGACAGGGTGACGCCGTGCCAGTGTGCATCGGTGTGGCTCAGAAGAGCGTCACCAAAGCCGCCCCAACCACAACCAACCTCCAACACCTGTTGACCCGGCTGGGGTGCCAACAACTCCAACACCCGTTGATACTTACGATTCTGGGCCTGCTCGAGCGATGCGTTCGGATCATCAAACAGTGCCGCCGAGTAGGTCATCGTCCGATCTAGCCATTGCTCATAAAAATCGTTGCCAAGGTCATAGTGAAAGGCGATGTTGCGACGGCTACCACGACGGCTGTTGTCATGCAGACGATGAAATAAACGGTTCAGCAGCGAAGAGACCTTGCCACCTGCAAATGCACGCTCGATCGCCGTTTCGTTGGCCATTGCCCAATCAGTTACAGCCGTTGGATCGGAGCACCCCCAGTCACCGGCGATATAGCCTTCGCACCATCCCATCAAGCCGCCAAACCACCCCCTCACCACGGCACGTAGGCTATACAGGGTTATCGTTGGTACCGGTATAGCTGCCGATGGTGATCCAAGGGTTAAACTTCTGCCGTCGGCCAGCACCAGGTGCAGCCGAGATACGCCGGCCGTTTGCAGTCGCCGGGTGAGGTAACGCACCAGCATTGGCATAGCCTTGGCACGCTGATCAAAACGTTGAGAGATCGAGTTGCGCATGACACTGGGCTGTAAATCAGATTGCGGCATGTCAGATTCCTTCTTTCCATTGTCCCAGACTGATCTGGAATTTTTTTGTAGGGGTAAAATCAACCACTGGAATACCTTTAATCCAGAGTTTTAACGCCTGCCAATGAATGGCTGCGAAGGTTTTCATCGTCATCGGAGGTCGCATCAAGGCTGCCAAGAGCGCATTAGCATTCAAAGGCCGCCGATCACCGCGCCATAACGCGTGGAATAACTCACCTTCATTGTCGCTCTGGCGGATCACAACGCTGAACGCGTTTTCAGGTGGCTGCACTTGAAAGTGATACCGGCAGTTCATTGGTATAAAGGGCGAAACATACATCTGCTTGTCTGCTTGCTGACGTAGCGGGCGACGCTCATCCGCTGCTATGAGATACAGGTGACGCTCGTGACGGGTGTTACTTACCTCGTAGATCGTGGCTACCAGCTGCCCATCTGCGTCATAGCAAAAATAGGTACTCAGTGAGTTGAAGATATAGCCCAGGCAGCGCGGCTGGCAGAGCAAACAGACTCGATCGACTGAACCCATGCCTTGCGCTTCGACGACCTCTTTGATGAACAACTTCAGGCCATCGGACTGACCCGGGCCAAAATCGCGTTCATGAAAACTGAACAGACCAGCGCGGTTGTATCCAAAACCGAAAAGGGTTCGATCCAACTGCTGCAACTCATCAAGGTCGATAAACCAGCTGGTAAAGCGGTAGCTGAAACGATGCTGCTTAGGGCGCAGTCGAGCATGCATCACCGAACCTGAATAAAGGCATGAACGAATCATGCGGCCACCCTTGCAGTCACGCTTTGATCCCAACCGTTAGGTAGATGAATGCGGTCATACATACCGCTAACTTGCCAGGGACGTCGCTCTCCACCAAGCGCCTCGGCCACCGCCAAACCAGACTGGATACCATCTTCATGAAAACCGTATCCGAACCAAGCGCCGCAATACCAGGTATTGCGCTTGCCCTGCATCGACCATAGCCGACGTTGAGCAATCAACGCGTTGTCGTCAAACAAGGGGTGGTCGTAAAGAAAGGCCGCATGAACCTTGCTGCTGTCTGGCTCTCGATAGGGGTTAAGAGTTACGAATAGAGGCAGAGAATCAGGCAAATTTTGTAACCGGTTCATCCAGTATGTCACCGCTAGTGCATTACTATCAGGGCTTTCACGCAGGTAGTTCCAGCTCGCCCACACCCTTTTCCGCTTGGGCATCAGCGCCGTATCACTGTGCAGAACAGTGCGATTTCTTTCGAATTTGAATGCCCCTAATAGCATATTCTCTTGCGGAGAAGGGTCGCGTAACATCGATAGGGTTTGATCGGCATGACAAGCCATAACCACATGATCAAATTCATGCTCTTGTCCCTGCCAATCCGTGATCATCACCCGCGATTGCCCATCAATACTCTGCCGTCTAATACTCCGTGCCGCCGCGTTAACACGCGCCCTATCGCCAAGTTGTTCGATCAACTTATTAACGTAAACCCGACTCCCACCCTCGACGGTTAACCACTGCGGCCGATCGGTCAGCTGCAACAGACCGTGGTTCTGGCAAAAGCGCAGAAAAGATTTGGCGGGGTAGTCCAGCATCTTGGCTGCGGGCGTCGACCAGATAGCCGATCCCATAGGAATTAGATGGTCATCACGAAAACGCCGCCCGTAATTATATTTATCCAGCAGCTGCCCTAGCGTGAGCTGATCGCCAATGCTATCAAGCAGTAGGCTGGATTCGCGATAGAAACGCCGTATGTCACTGAGCATCCCCCAGAATCCAGGGCTAAGGAGATTCGCGCGCTGCCCGAACAGTCCGTTGAGGTCTGTCCCGGCATACTCCAATCTGCCACTATCTAGAGACACCGAAAACGACATATCGGTAGCCATTGTCGGCACCTTAAGATGTGAAAAAAGCGCTACCAGATTAGGGTAACTGGAGGGGTTGAACACCATAAATCCGGTATCGACCGAAAGTTGCTGCGGACCATGATCGACCTGAATGGTATTGGAGTGACCGCCAAACCGGTCATCCTTTTCGAACAGCGTAACTTTATGATTGTTACTCAATAGCCAGGCACAGCTGAGTCCGCTAATGCCTGAACCTATAACAGCAATGCTAAGTGGGGGCTGTGTCATGAGCGACTTTCTCCATATGTTTTTACTTTTATACGCCCGGCAAATCGGATTGGATCACATTATTGAGATAAATCACCCGAACAATTCGCCGCTATAATGACGACCTCCCTAGCAACTGATCGGGCACGTTGCCGGAATCAAAAAAAACGAACCTATGAACAAATAAGTGATCCGAATAGATCTGTGCTGCGTAATAGTAGTTAACGAGTGGGAGAGAGCATGTTAATAAGTCGACCCAAGGGCAGCACCAGCGAGGCCGAGTGCGCTCAACTGATGGTTCGTATAACCACTGAACGTGATCGCGAAGCCTTTACCCGCATCTACGATCTGTTTGCCGGTAAGCTCAAGAGCTTTCTGCTCAGCCGCGGTGCCAGTAACGCAATCGCCGATGAGCTGTTGCAGGCAATCCTGCTGCAAGTTTGGGAGAAGCCCCACCTCTATAACCCCTGCTCTGGTTCCTTGAGCACCTGGCTCTATCGTATATCCCGAAATCGTTACATCGATCATCTGCGTAAAAACAATCTTAGCGATCGTCACTCACCAGCAGAGTTCGTTCCTGACGAACCAACCGTCTGTTCTGATGACACCCCCAGTTCCGAAGATCAACAGTGCATACGAGATGCGATCAAGCGACTACCCAGTCGTCAGGCACAGGTGCTTTATATGTCGTTTTATCAAGGTAAAACCCACAGCGAAATAGCCGACGCCTGTGAAATGCCCCTTGGCAGCGTCAAGTCATCGCTGCGACTCGCGTTTGAAAAACTCCGCACAACGATGGGAGAGGGTTCATGAATATTGCCCACCACCCCGATGACGCCACTCTAGCCAGCTACGCTGCTAGCTGTGTCGAACTGAATTTTTCGCAGGTTTTGGATATGCATATCCAACACTGTTGCCATTGCCAGCAGCGGATCAATCAGGCGGAACAGTTGGGAGCTGCGCTGCTCAATCAGATGCCCGAGGCCACCATCGACCCTGCCGTAAAGGCCAACCTGTTTAAGTTGTTGGATCAGCCACTGGATGAGAAGAAAAGCCGAGCAATAACTAAACCTGATCAACAGTTTGAGCGGCTGCCTAAATACATTACAAATTGGGAACATACAGATCCTGACCAGTTACCTTGGAAACGGATGGGACCGGGAGTACGTTATATTCCACTGGCCAGTACGCGGGGAAAACAATTTCTGCTTCGTATTGCGCCAGGAACCTGCCTGCCCGCTCACGGTCATCAAGGCAACGAGCTGACTCTTGTGCTGAGCGGCTCCTATAGTGATGAGATCGGCCGTTTCACGCCCGGCTGCGTCGCCGACCTAGATGACCGAATCGATCACCAACCGATAGCTGATCGCAGCGAAGATTGTATTTGTCTGGTGGCTTCCGACGCCCCCCTCAAATTTCATGGTTGGGCGCCTCGGCTTTTCCAGAGTTTTTTCCAGATTTAGAACCATACCTTTTGGAGTTACGTATGAAAGACATGCTCTATGAACTTGCCTATATCAGCAGTTGCGTTCACGCCATGGAGCAAAAGGAGCTGAACGAGCTGCTTGAAACGGCGCGCAACAACAACCACAACCAAGGCTTAACAGGCATGCTTCTATATGCCGACAATACCTTTTTACAGGTGCTCGAAGGTGAGCAACGACAGGTAGAAACACTGTTTGAACAGATCCGCTCAGATCCACGCCATACCCATATCATGCTTATTCACCAAGGCCCCATTGCTCAGCGCCAATTTCCCGACTGGAAAATGGGTTATCGGCGCCTGAAATCTGATGATTTCGAACGCAAGGTCGGCTTTACCGATCTGCTACGTAATGGCTCGCCCGCCGGCGAGGCCTTCCGTCAGAACCCCAACACCAGCCACAAGCTGCTGCTCTCCTTTAGCCAGTGTAGCGGGATTATCCCGAGCGTCGACTGAGCCCTTACTGGGCAAAGTTTTCGCATCAGCAACGCTAAAAGAGCGCTTTAGATTTTCAGCGCAGCAAACGCATCCAGCGCACGCTGCCTGCTGTATTTAAGGTCGACTATGGGCTGGGGATAATTTTCACCCAAAACAATGCCCCACTCCTTCAAAGAGGCGGCAGGCGCCAGCCACGGGCAATGGATATATTTAGACGGCACTGTCGCCAGTTCCGGACAGTAACGCTTTATGTAGCGCCCTTTGGGATCAAATTTTTGGCCCTGAGTGACCGGATTGAATATCCGAAAATAG
>JBFFKD010000067.1:0-9391 GCA_041555595.1 Motiliproteus sp. | reverse complement strand
ATCGCCATCACCTCTGAGGCCACGGTAATATCGAAACCGCTTTCGCGGGGCATCGAATTAGCAGGCCCTCCCAGACCGATAGTGACCTTACGCAAAGACCGGTCATTCATATCCAGCACCCGCTTCCAAACCACCCGTCGGCAGTCTATCTTCAGTCCGTTACCCTGATGCAGGTGATTGTCCAGCGCTGCCGCCAACAGGTTGTGAGCCAACCCGATGGCGTGAAAGTCTCCGGTAAAGTGCAGATTGATATCCTCCATCGGAATCACCTGCGAATAACCGCCACCTGCCGCACCGCCCTTGATTCCAAAGCAGGGACCTAGCGAAGGTTCACGCAGACAGATCGACGCTTGCTTGCCGATCCGGTTCAAGGCGTCGCCCAAACCGATCGCTGAGGTCGTCTTGCCCTCACCGACTGGCGTCGGGTGAATCGCCGACACTAAAATCAACTTGCCGTTGGGCTGGGACTGAACCCGTTCGAACAACGGCAGACTCAGCTTGGCTTTATCCCAACCGTAGGGCTGCAACTCCTCCGGTCTAATCCCCAGTCCTGCAGCGACTTCGGCGATGGGACGCTGTTCGGCACGGCGAGCGATCTCGATATCGGACAGCGGGTTGTCACTCGAGCGCAGACGGTCGTTCATTAAAAATTCTCCTTTATGATCAGCCGTTAACCGACACATCGATTAACCCACGCGAATGTGATCAGTGTAGCTGGTTGTGCCCTAGCCGCGGTTCGATTCGGTTATAACAGCGCGATGCTAGGCGCATCTGTCCCGAGTATCGTCGCATTGATAATGAGTCGTTAAAGAACCGCTAATCCAGTCAAATAGATGTTCTCCAGGCTGTCTATCCGTTTCCTCGAAGATGAGTCAAACAGGCAAAAAAAAACGACCTCTTGAGGTCGTTTTTACCACACATATAACACTTACGTTTATCTGACCGCGGCTCTAAAGCGCTTGTTCTGCACGAACCGGCGCGCTACACGAGTAAACACCCAGCTCTTGATCACCAGTAACACCACGCCAAAGCTGCCACAGACCAGTACGTCACTCATGGTGAGTTGATGATAGAAGTAAGACGATTCCATGTAGCTCAGCACCTCGGCGCTGAGAGACTCCATCTGGCTGATCTGCTCAAACATCGAGACTGCATTAGCCAGGAACAACAGCGGGATGTTGGCGAACAGGATGCCTGACAACACCACCATCACCTCCTGATAATGAAACAACTGAGTCGTGTCCCCGTTGATGCGAACCCGATAACGCTGCAACTTCAGCCAGGGCGACACCAGCACCGCCAGCGCGATTAAGATGAAAATGATGAAGTTAGTCTGAATAATTAGATCGGCGGTACGTAGGTTAAACGAACCTGAGGCCAGTTTGGCGAACAGCGAGGCGATCCAGTAAACCCCGATCGAGGCAAACACGCAGCTCGATAGAGCATAAAATTTGGTTGGTGTAATCTCCTTGATCGAGACATTGCGCTGCTGAGTCACCGTTACATCCTGTAAGGCTATCATCTCACTGATACTGAAATTCATCCTGAACTCCTCCGGTTATTAAAAACCATCCATCACTCCACAGTCGGTTTTTATGGCTTCGATCCAGCTTAGCCTGATCGACGCTGCTTTTCTATTGACATAAATCAGCAATGATAAAAATATGACACCGCCACCAATGTCACTACTTACTCAATCGCAGCCAGGTGGGCTACAAAGTCAGCAGGATCAGGCACTCCGACCAGCATCGCTTCAGGCTTGAGGTGCCCGTCACGGTCATAAAACACCAACGCCGGTGGACCTATGATGCCATAGCGCTCGTACAGCGCTCTCGAAGCGTCGTCATGAGCTGTGACATCAACCTTGATGGTGACAAACCCAGCCAGCGTATCGATAACCTGAGCATCGGCGAAGGTGTACAGCTCCAACTCTTTACATGAGACACACCAATCCGCATAGAAATCGAGCATCACCGGCGCGTGCTGTCGCTGGGCTTGTTGCAGCAACGGGTTAAGCTGTTCGATCGACGTTACCTTGGTAAAAGTCACTGAGGCTACCGGCTTTGAGCTACCGCCACCCAGCCCTTGCAGTGGTCGCAACAAAGAGCCCTGCCCGGTTGCCACACCGATCAGCAGCATTGCACCGTAGATCAGCAACAGAATCCCCAACGCTTTACCTAACCGTGCGATAGCAGCGGCGTCATCACTGAGCCGATCCAGCGCACGCAGGAACACCGCGCAACCGATCAACAGCACCGCCAGCAGCAGCATCGTCAGCCAGCCCGGAATGATGCGATCCAACATCCAGATCGCCAGCAGCAGCAGCGCCACGCCGAACACCTGGTTGACGGTACTCATCCAAGCCCCTGCTCGGGGTAACAATTTACCGGCGGAAAAACCGACCAGCAACAACGGCAGCCCCATCCCCATGCTAAGGGTAAACAGAGCCAAGCCGCCTAATACCGGATCGCCGGTCTGGCCGATATAGACCAACGCTCCGGCCAGCGGTGCCGCCACGCAGGGACCTACGATCAACGCCGACAATAAGCCCATGATCGCGACTCCCAGCAGGTGACCTCCGTGCTGGTTGCGACTCACCCGATTGAGCCGGTTCTGAATTGATGCAGGAATTTGCAATTCATAAAAACCGAACATCGCCAGTGACAACAGCACAAACAGGCCACTGAACGCGGAGATAACCCACGGATTTTGGAAACTGGCCTGCAGGTTGCCGCCGAACAAACCGGCCAAGACACCGATCAGGGTATAGGTCAGGCTCATCGACAGCACGTAGACCAACGACAACAGCACCGCCTTGCGCGAAGTGATCTGCGCACCATGCCCGGCAATCACACCTGCAAGAATCGGCACCATCGGCAAGACACAAGGAGTCAGCGAGAGCGCCAATCCGGCAACAAAGAACAGCCCTAACGTCAGTAGCAGGTTGCCATTAGCCAGCTTGTCGATATATTGGCTCGGATCGGTCAGCGACAGTTCAAAGTCACCACCGCCGGGGTTAGCGGGGTTGGACGGCGCTGCGGTTTGGGTTGCCCCTTTAACCACCATGGCAGGGAACGCGGCGGCCTGAAGCGGAATCGCGCTCAACGAGATCTGCTTTGAAACGGGAGGATAACAAATACCGCCGTCCCAGCAGCCCTGATACTGAATTTTCAGCGTGCCATCGAGGCTGGTACCAGTCGTGGATTGCAGCCGAATTAACAGCTCGGCTTGATGATAGTAGACCTCTACATCGCCAAAAAGCGGGTCTTTCTTCTGCTTTGCGTCGGGGTAACGCAACTCGACCACTTCAATACCATCGCTGGGACTGAGCTTGATTTTATCGCGATAGAGGTAGTAGTCGTCTTCAATCTGCCAGTGTAACCGATAGACACCTTCAGCAGCCCCTGTCAGTGCGGTACCGCTGAAGATATAGGCTTGCTCGACCGGCAGAGGGCCGTCCGAGCTGGCGATCAGTTTGTCGAATACCGACGCCTGTGCATTGACGCTGACCAACAGTAACGCTAACAGCCCTGCTGTCTGGCTAACGATTCTATACATTAATCGGTTAACAACTTTATTTAATAAAGACAGCACCAGCATCAACACTCCCTAACAGCAAATAACCGAACGCAAGCTGCAGCCCGGGATTTAATAGACTTGCGCCCCACTGAAAAGGTTCAAGTATTGGTGACTAGACGGTTAGAACCAGTCGTTGTTACGACGACGTCGTTTGGGTAAGAGGGGCAGAATCAGACCAACCAGCACTCCGCCCAACGCCAGCGCACCACCGCGTAGGAACCAACCCATCAAGTTGGTTTCGTCCATCGAGCTGATCTCCAGTTTCAATCGCTCAAGTTCATTGTGAAGCTGGGCGGTTTCAGCAGTGAACTTGGCTTGCCGATCATTGGATTTTTTCAGGTCGGCTTCGACGCCAGATAGCGCTTCGTTTTGCTCTTTGGTTAACTGGCGGCTTTGTGCTAACAGCTTCTCAACTTCAGGCAGGCGCAGCGCCTTGCTCTGTCCTTTGTCGAGAAGCTTCGACTGGATCCAGCCTTCGCTACCATTATTGAGGCGAACTTTGGCGTAGCCTGCGGCCTTATCGAACTCCAGCACATCGAGCATGGTACCACTGGCAACATTAGACTTGATCCGATACTGATTGCTCGGTCCGGTGTGCATAAAGACCGTAATTTCATCACTTACATGGTAACTGGCTGACTGAACCAGTCCCGACTGAACAAAGATTGAAACAAACACTGCCAACAATAACGACGTGCTACGCATAACTGATGTCCCTGGTACGAAGATAACGAAATCAGCGATTATAGCAGCCTCGACAACCACGATTAAACCGGTAATGTTACCGATTTATGCTGTTATGATGCGCTCTGAAAAAGGTACCGGATTGAAACCATGCCACCATTGTTTAGCCAGCCCGACTCGCAGGGTGCGATTAACGCCCCAACCCCAGCTGAGCCTGGATCGCTGCAACAGGCCATCGCCGCCACTGATCCCGTTCTGACACCCAACCAACGCTTGAGTCGCAGCCTGCTCGAACGGCATGCTAACGATCAGCACCAGCGTGGTATTAGAGCCTGGCAGACACCGGCAATTTACTCACTCGAGAATTGGATCAAACAGTGTTGGCAGCAGCTGCAAGACAGCAACAACCAACTGGGGCAAGCACTACTGCTCGATTCTCGACAAGAGTTGCAGCTGTGGCAGCACTGCCTGGATCAGGACAACGAAACCCAACGGTGGCTGCAGCCGGCAGGAGCAGCCCGACAGGCACAACAGGCGTTAAAAACGCTTCAACTCTGGCGGCAACACCCCCGCTCGGAGCAATTGCAACCTTACCTAGACAATGACTTTGCTCTCGATCGCTGGCACCAGTCATTCCTGCTGCGATGCCAACCACTGCAGGCTATCACCGTCGCCGAGGCGGTCGAACGGCTAATCCAGGCGTTCGAACAAGGGGTATTACCTCAACAACAACGCTGTTGGCTACAGGGTTTTCAAGATATTCCACCGTTGTATCAAGCGCTACTGGCAGCCGCATTCGAACAACAGCAAAGCCTCGATGCCCTTATTGAGACCCGATCTGATGTCGCCTCATCCGTAAGCCATTGCCAACGGCTGCCCTGCGATACGCTAGAACATGAGGTCGAGCAAGCCGCTCAATGGGCCCGACAGATTCTGCAACGGGTTCCTGGTGCTCGCATCGCCATCGTAGATCCGGAGCTCAGTTCGCACCGAGACCTGCACGAACGAAGTTTTCGCCAGCACCTGGAACCACACCGATTATTCGACCTGGATCCTGTCGAAGCACCTCGATTCAACATCTCGATCGGCACCCCGCTGGCGCTGAGTCCGGTGATCGATACCGCGCTGCTATTATTGAGCCTGCTGTACCGTCCACTGCAACTCGACGATCTGCCAACGCTGCTATACAGCCCATTTATCAACAGTCCGGAACAGGAGCTGCCGCTGCGGGTGCAGCTGGAGCAACAACTGCGCCGGTTGGGGTTGGCCGAGCTCAGTCTCAATCAGGTCCAGCAACAGCTGACTCGGCTGTTAGCCAGAGAAACGCCCCAACAGCCTGATCAACATTCAGCGCCTCAGCCACAAGCCAACACCGATACGGTTGCTGGATCGACTGAATCACCCTGTACTATCGCCATCCTGCTGGAGCAACTCAGCACTCTGCGACACCGGTCCAAGCGCAGCCCTGGCCAATGGGGACGCTGGCTGGTGTCGACGTTGAACCAACTCGGCTGGCCCGGTCAACGCCAAACCAGCAGTTTGGAGTACCAGCAGATCAGCCAATGGTACGAGCTATTGGCCGGATTAGGACGGTTCGATGCATTGCTGCCTGAGCTAAGCTTTAGTGATGGCCTGCGACTGATTCGCACCGAAAGTCAGAGCACGGTATTCCAACCGCAGATGCCCAACGCAACAGTGCAGATCCTCGGCCCACTGGAGGCGGCCGGGCTCCATTTCAGTCACCTATGGTTACTGGGTCTCAGCGACGAGCGCTGGCCCGCGCCGGCCAACCTCAACCCGCTGTTGCCGACCGCGTACCAGCAAGCGATGCAGATGCCACATGCCTCAGCCGAACGCGAACTCAGCTTCGCCAGCCAGCTGACCCAGCTGTTCAGCCGTAGCGCCGATCATGTCGTATTCAGCCATCCGCTCAAACTGGACGATCAGTTGCTTCGTCCCAGCGCGCTGATCAGTGGTTACGCGGCTATATCCCCTGCCGATCTCGCGCTGACCGATAGGTTACGCTTTTCACCCGCTGACCGGCTGATCCCTGCAAGTCAGCAGCAACAGCAGGCACCACTGGAATTGATCGATACCGCTCGCGCCCCTGTCATCACAGAGTCCGAACAGCAACAACTGCGTGGTGGCAGCGCCATTCTGACCAATCAGTCTCTGTGCCCGTTCAGTGCCTTTGCCATCCACCGACTCGGGGCCCGACCACTGGAGACACCTCAAACCGGACTAAGCCACGCCGACCGCGGTAATCTGCTGCACAATGTGCTTGAGCAAGTCTGGGGGCAGATCAACTCGCAGCAGCAGCTGTTAGCGATGCCACCCGAGGTGCTGACGCAGTTGTTGATCGATGCGGTTAGCCATGCTATCGAGCCATTTCGTCATTGTACCCCGGGCTGGATGGGTGATCGATTTTGGCAACTGGAACAACAGCGATTGCATATATTGACCGAACGCTGGCTGGAACTGGAACGGCAACGGCCGCCGTTCAAGGTAGCGGCGGTCGAAAAGAGCCTCAACACCGAGCTGCTTGGAATGCCGATGCGGTTGCGGATCGACCGGGTCGATCGGCTGAGTGATGGTAGCGAGTTGCTGATCGATTACAAAACCGGCTCCCCGTCGGTGGCCGATTGGTTCGGCGACCGCCCCCGTCAACCGCAACTCCCCCTATACAACTTCGCGACCCGAAACCCGGTGTCGGCACTCGCGTTCGGCCAGGTCAACGCCGCCGAAGTTGCCTTTAAAGGCGTCTTCGACGAGCAGAATCAATCGACTCCGGTCGACGGTATCAAACCGTTGAGCGGCTACCGAAACGCACCTTGCCAACAATGGCAGCAGCAGACCGAACTGTGGCGACAGACGCTGGAACAGCTGATGTCCGATTTTCTTAATGGCGTGGCTTGCGTGTCGCCGCTCGACCCCAATGTGTACCGGTATTCACAACTGCAACCGCTCAATCGTTATTACGACCTCGACCGACTCGGCAGCGCGGACTATTCGAACAGCGATCCGAGCGCCGATCACGCTACCCGCCCTAACCAATCAACAGCACAGGAGCCGCGTGATGCTTGAACCGGCCGATATCGACAACCGTCGCCGTGCGCTCGATCCACGCCAATCATTCAGCGTTCGGGCGCCCGCCGGGTCGGGCAAGACCGAGCTACTGACCCAACGAATTTTGGTATTGCTAGCACGGGTACAACGCCCTGAAGAGGTGCTCAGCATCACCTTTACCCGCAAAGCCGCCGCTGAGATGCGCGACCGATTACTCAAGGCGTTGCGTATGGCGCTATGCGAGCAACCGCCCGAATCGGATTATCAACGTCAAACTTGGGAACTGGCGCGTCAGGCAATGGATAACGACCGCGCCAACAACTGGAACCTGCTGCAGAACCCCACCCGCTTACAGATCATGACCATCGACTCGCTATGCGCCGGTCTGACCCGCCAGTTACCGATGCAGTCACAGTTCGGGTTGCAGCCCGATATCGCCCCCGATGCCACCGCATTGTACCAACAAGCGGTGCAACGGTTACTCGATCAGCTAGAGAGCGACGACGTGTTAAGCGAACCGCTTGGACGGTTGCTGTTACATCTGGACAACGACATCAGCCGCATAGAGGAGCTACTGATATCGATGCTGGCACGACGTGATCAGTGGCTGCCACTGGTCGGTAGCGGCGATCAACTGCGTCAGGCGCGACCGATACTGGAAGCTGCGTTGCACCAATTGGTGGCCGACGAACTGTCCGCACTGCATCAGCAGCTTCAACCGTTCGGTAGCGACCTGATCGCGCTGGCCGATTATGCTGCACACAATCTGCAACTCGAGCAGCGTGAATCAGCTCTACTCGACTGCATGGGACTGGTCGAACTGCCCGCTCCCCAGCCCGATCAACTACCGCTGTGGCAGGCACTGACCGAGCTGGTTTTGAAGAAGGATGGCGATTGGCGCAAGACCGTTACCGTCGCCAACGGATTCCCGGCGGGTAAAACGAAGGATGAAAAAAAGCTCGCCAAAGCCCGCAAGCAAGCGTTGCTTGAGCTGATCGATTTGTTAAGCGAGCAGCCAGGGTTATTATCTCGCCTGCAACGACTGACGCTACTACCCGCAGTGCGCTACCGTGATAGCCAGTGGCAGATCCTCGATGCGCTAACTCAGGTGTTACCCAATCTGGTGGCTCAGCTGTGGCTAAGTTTCAGCGAACAGGCCCAGGTCGATTACAGCCAGATCACCAGTGCGGCGTTGCTGGCGCTCGGTGATGAACAGCAACCGACCGACCTGTCGATGCTGCTGGATTACCGTATTAGCCATATCCTGGTCGACGAGTTCCAGGACACCGCATCGCCGCAGATTCAGCTGTTGAAGAAACTGACTTACGGCTGGCAATCCGGCGATGGCCGCACCCTCTTTATCGTCGGTGACGGGATGCAATCGTGCTACGGTTTTCGCGACGCCAACGTCGGCTTATTTCTGGAAGCGCGTCGACACGGCATCGGTGAGGTCACTCTCAGTTCAGCCGACCTATGCGTCAACTTCCGTTCGCAGCAACAGGTGGTCGACTGGGTCAACCAGGTATTCAACGGCGCCTTCCCGGCCGAAGACGACATCTCACGCGGTGCGGTTAGTTACTCCGACTCCATCGCCTTTAACCCTCCACTGACAGGCGATGCGGTGCAACTCCACGGACTGGTCGACTTCCCAGACAGCCTGAGCAAGACCCAGGCAGAGGCCTGCAAGGTGGTGGAACTGGTTCAGACAAGCCGAGCTGACGACCCCGAAGGCAGCATCGCTATTTTGGTGCGTAACCGACCTCATCTCAAAGCGATCCTTCCCGCGCTTCGACAGGCTGGACTGAGCTGGCAGGCGACCGATCTCGACCCGCTAGCGACCCGGATGTGGGTGGTTGACCTGCTGTCGCTGGCGCGAGCACTAGCCAACCCCGCCGACAGGATCGCTTGGCTGGCACTGCTACGAGCGCCATGGTGCGGTCTCGACAATGCCGATCTACTAGCGCTAGCGGGCGGTGAGGCACGGGAGACGCCGGTCTGGTGCCGGATCCAGGAGTTGGCCAATCCAGTCGAGTCAGACCCGTTGCAAGCCAGCTTGCTATCT
>JBFFKD010000066.1:0-9419 GCA_041555595.1 Motiliproteus sp. | reverse complement strand
TCTAACTCTACAATTACTGCAAATAAACCATCGCGGCGCTCTCGCGGTTTGGTAACAGCCCTAGTTGTCCAGTAAATTCGCCCTCACACTCAACCAGTAAAGGGGCTGCCTTTTACATCATGCGTTGAATCGACTGATAGGCCCCTTGAGTGGTTAGGGATATCGTGATGTTGTGTGCTGAGCGATTACGCCAAAACCATCCATGCTTTCCATCAAAAGCCGCCTCAAGTACGCCTTTGTCGCCTGTGACTTGGCGCCCTTTGCCATAACCGTAGTAATCAAGACCAGGAGCATCGCCATGTGTATCAAAATTGACAGTACCTCCCTTTACGACCCACTCATAGATTACTAAGGCCCCCTTGTTCATACCTAGCTTGATTTCTGTTGCTTCTCCTGGCTTAAGCGTGATCACTTTCTGATCGGATGCAATAGGTTTAGAAAGCTTCGGTGTTGCAGGTTTCTCTGCTACTTTCATATCCACAGTATTGGCTGATGCGGTGCTTATTAATGGGGCAGAAGACGCCGCCTGCTGATCACCCTTCACCGGTGCTCCAGCAAGCAGAGCTGCTGTTTTGGTTTCTTGGGCATTTTCCCCTGCAAGAGATACCTTCATTTCACCCATACTGGTCAGTCCCAAGTAGCTTCCTGCACCTGTCGGATCTATCCCGTACTCTGCTGGAAGCACGGTTGTGATCAGCAAAAGGGTTGCAACCACGGCAGCGATTAACGTTGAACGCACCAATTGTTGACTGGTTGGAAGTTCGGATCGAGTTGGTAAGTCGGAGTTGTACATATAAACCTCTTTCGTATTCTTTGAGTTCAAGCAGCAGCGATATTAAGCGGCGAAGTAGCCTGTCATCTGATAGCCGATCAGCATAAAACCAGCCCCCATCAAACAGACGTTCGCGGTATAGGCGTGCTTGAAGAAACCTGCATGGCGTCGCCAGAACCCCATCAAAATCAGAATAAAACTCAATGCCAGCAACTGGCCTAGCTCTACACCAACATTGAAGGCAATGAGGTTGGCCAGCAGACCATCTGGAGAGATCTCAAACTCTTGGATTTTGGTTGCCAATCCAAAACCATGAAAAAAACCAAAGATGAGGGTCGCCAGTTTCGTATCGGGTTGATACCCGAACCAGCGCTGATAGGCCCCTAGGTTATCGAGGGCCTTATACACTACCGAGAGACCTATAATTGCATCGATCAGATAAGCATTAGCAGGAATGTCAAAATAGACTCCTACCAGCAGAGTTGTTGAGTGCCCAATGGCAAATAAGCTCACATAGATCGCTATGTGAGGCAGTTTGTAAAGGAAGAAAATAACACCGAACAGGAACAGCAAATGATCGTATCCCGAGACCATATGCTTGGCACCCAAGTAGGTGAATGGCAGTAGGTTTATCCCCGTTATTTCCTGAATATAGCCCTGATCGCCTGCGGCGACCCCATGCGCCAAGGCGCTCTCCTGAAACAACACTAAACACAGCAGCCCTATTAAGGTAGCCCAGAGCTGTCGGCGTCCGATAAGCGGAAGCGAAGCCTCTGAATACAAAGGTATCTTCATAAATTAACTCACATTGTTATAAACAAATTTTCCGCAGATGCGGTTTGCTCAAGAAATGTGAATTCGTTTAGGAGGGCGTTGCCATTGGAAAGGGGATGGCGATAGATGACCGCGATTATAGGCAGGAGACCAGATGTTTAACTTGGACCCCGTAGGCATATCATGCGCGGTTAGGAAGACAGATAGATGGGTATGGTCAGCATTGTTATGACCGTGCTCTAGGTTCGCTTCTTCGTGCGTGCCGTTATCATGTGAGTGGGCAGCATGCTCGAATACTTCAGACTCTAGTTCTAAGTGACGCTCGATGCCTGGGTCCATAGTCATCAGCGGATTGTGTGAGGTTATATGCATGTGGGGTAGCATCAAAGCAATAGACATGAGAATGCCCACAACAACAAACTTGATGCTCTCTGATACATTGCCAAACAGCATGGCTTTAGCGACCTGCCCACAATAAAAACGAAACCAAGACTCGAACTTATTCAATCTAATGTCGATAGAGTATATGGCTTATACTAAGTGGCCTCAACTTGGTCGTTGCCACGGTAAATGCCATACAAACACACTCGATTCAACCAACGTGACGAAGTTTTTCATAAAGCGAGTTGAACTCCGTTTCGTCTATTTCGCCACGAGCTAAGCGCTCCTTCAAAATGGTAAGACTGTTATCGTCTTCGCAATGATCGCTGAGTCGCTGTGAATCTGATCCAAACACCGTTTTGATGATATAGAAAAACAAAAACAGCATGAGCACCCAGAAGATAAGCATTGGAATAAAACCCCAGCCCATCATCCAATGTCCGTCCCACATCTGGTTATGCCACATGACTTCGACCTCCTTGCCAAAATTAGGACTACCTATTGCAAATATAGATCAACGGTAACTTGAAAGGTTCACGTTTACACAGCGGTTGATGTAACAACGCGTTGATCCGATAGTCAGTGTGTTACACGATAGTACAGCTCAAAGAACGAGAAAAAATGAAGCAATATCTTAATAGAACAGGTTCTATTGGGTCGTTAATAACAGCGGCAGCATGCCCCATATGCTTTCCTAAGCTTGCAACGCTAGGTGCAATTTTTGGCATGGGTGCTCTAGCGCCTTTTGAAGCTTACTTTTTCTGGGAAGCGCAGCTGTTTGTTTTGTTGTCACTCGTAGGACAGTTTGTAGCCTTCAAGCGACTTAGAAACCGACTACTGCTTTTATTCGTGAACATCTTTACTGCACTGTTCTTTATATCACTGTATGTGGTTGTTTCAGAATCTCTTTCCTATCTGGCATTAGCAGGCATTGCCCTAGGAAGTATTTGGCTGATGCGGGAAGACAGACGGCAAAAACTAATCACTTCGCCTTGCCAATAAATCCATAGATCGATTCACCTGTTGCTAACATTCTCAACTAACTCTGTTGAAGAGTCCGCATCGGGCCGACATGAGTCTCTGGTGCGACAGGCCTCGTGGGGTCGCTTAGCCGAAGCCTGTGGGGGATAGTGGATTGGGGCCAACAGCAGCCCTCGTAACCGATCAACATTTGCGTCACCGCTGATCAATATTCACCGGGCTGTTGTATAAAAAAAGACTACCCACGCCAACCTAGGTTAGCTGCAGGCAACGATTGCCTTCGTTTTTACATCCTTTAGAACCAGGCACGAACGCCTACAACGAACTGGCCGCCTTCAGTTTTTTCGCCTTCATCGCGGGCGTAATCAGCCGTATTTGAATATAGCTTGGACCAGTTGATACCGATGTAGGGGGCGAGCTCACGACGGATTTCATAGCGAAGTCGCAAACCCAGCGCGGTATCGGTCAGTCCTGAACCTAAGCCGCGCTCAGGATCACTCTTGCCTTGAAGGTTCAGCTCGATCTCGGGCGAAATTACCCAACGCTGGGTCAGCATAATCTCGTACTCCGCCTCCAAACGCGCTGCCGTGCGTCCCGATTCACCGACAAAGAGCGCCGTGTTGACCTCAAACAGATAGGGAGCGAGGCCTTGAAAGCCTATAACGACCCAGTCTCGATTCGGGGTGGGTCGGTTCTCATGACGCCAGCCAGCCTGTAGATCCCAGAACGGAGCGATTGCTCGACTGTAAAGCGTTTGCACTTCTAGCTCTTCGGTGGCTCCGTTGATACGTTCGCCTTCGGTCTTGATCCAGAGTTTATCGAGGTCTTTGCCTATCCAGCCGTCGATCGCCCAAGCCATGGGGTTGGGACCGTCCGCATCGCGATACTCCAACTGATCGACGATCACTTTGTAGAGCAGAGGGTCATCTTCCCCAGCAGCCAATACCCATGGTGGCAATAGAAGAGCGGTGGTGGCTAATGCAATGTTAATCTTCATCATCGTTCTCCTTAGCTCACCGTTACTTGGCGGAACATGCCCAACATGTGGTAGATCAGGTGGCAGTGGTAGGCCCAATCTCCGCGTGCATCAGCGGTAACCAGGTAGCTGATTCTGGCCCCAGGCTGGACCACCACGGTATGTTTTCTTGGTATGCGACTGGGATCTCCGGTCTCCAGATCACTCCACATGCCGTGCAGGTGCATTGGGTGGTTCATCATGGTGTCATTAACGAACGTAATCCGTACCCGTTCACCGTATTTCAACTGAAGCGGGTCGGCATCGGCGAATTTAATTCCGTTGATCGACCACATGTAGCGACTCATGTTGCCAGTCAGGTGGAGTTCGATCTCACGGCTAGGTTCTCTGGGATCGAATGTTGGATAACGGTTGATCAGATCGGCGTAGGTTAATACCCGTCGGCCGTTGTTCCTCAGCCCGATGCCGGGATCGTCAAGCCGATAACTTGGGCTATCGGCGCGCATATCGACATGGGGACCAAATTCGGTGGGCGCGTGTGTAACCGGGCGGTTAGTAGGAGGGGAAGGCGGAGCTGATGCGCGGTTTATGGTTGAATCCATCGTCATCTCCCCCATATTCATGCCGTCCATGCTCATCTCGGACATATCCATCCCATCCATGCTCATTCCCTGCATCGCCATATCAGCTTGTGGGGCTGGCGCATGTCCCATGCTGGAGTGATCCATGCCAGGCATCGAACCCATAGCCATAGCGCCATGCCCCATGCTGGCGTGATCCATTCCGGCCATCGACGACATATCCATGCCCATATCACCATGGCCTAGCAGTGGAACCGGATCGAACTCGGGAATTTCTGCTCGCACATTCGCGTCGGGTGTAAGAGTTCCCAGCGCGTAGCCGGATCGGTCGATGGCTTGAGCAAATAGGGTGTAGGGACTATCGTCGTCGGGTTCAACGATGACATCAAAGGTTTCGGCGACGCCAATACGGAACTCGTCGACGCTGACCGGTTCGACATTTTGACCGTCGGCGGCGATCACGGTCATTTTTAGCCCTGGTATGCGGACATCGAAAAAGGTCATGGCCGCGCTGTTGATAAAGCGCAAACGTACTCTCTCTCCCTTTCGGAAAAGACCGACCCAACCATCGGCCGGTGTTTGGCCATTCATCAGGAAGGTGTAGGTGTAGCCCGTGACATCTGAGATATCGCTGTCGCTCATCCGCATCTGATTCCACATCTGGCGATTTTGCCAGGTTTGGGTCACCCCTTTGGCGCGGATCTCCTGCACCAAGTCTGAACTAGTGCGCTCGTTAAAGTTGTAGTAGTGACTGAGTTTCTTGAGTTTGGCATAGACATCGTCAGGATCTTCATCGCTCCAATCCGACAGTTGCACGACGTAGTCGCGGTCATACTGGATTGACTCTTTCTCTATAGGATCGACGATGATGGCGCCGTATAACCCCGTCTGCTCCTGAAAACCTGAATGACTGTGGTACCAGTAAGTGCCGCTTTGTTGTACCCGGAAACGGTAGGTAAAGGTTTCACCGGGGGCGATACCAGGAAAGGAGATGCCAGGTACACCGTCCATTGCGGTCGGCAGGATGATGCCGTGCCAATGAATAGAGGTGGAAACATCAAGGCGATTGGTGACCCTGAGGGTCACCTCGTCACCCTCTTGCCAGCGCAATATCGGTGCCGGGAGTGAGCCATTAACAGTGGTTGCTAGACGAGTCTGGCCGGTGAAATTGACCGTTTGATTATCGATACTGAGGTCAAACTGGTTGCCTCTTAGGGTGTGAACGGCTGCGGACTCTGACTGGCTGGCGAATAGCGGTCCTGAACGAAGGCTGAGACCTGCAACAACGCCTCCCATCGCGATCCCCTGAACAAATTGTCGGCGACTCAGCGGAGAGTTGTCGAGAGTCAGTAATGACGGTTTGTGGCGCATAAATAGAATCCTTTTAAAGAGCACACTGAACCCAGAGTGTAGTCTGAGCCATCAATCAACGGCGTTATGGACTGGTGCTGAAAACGAAACGCAGGTTGCGTTGAAAAAGAGACGGTTAGAGCGTCAGGTTGGGAGGGGCATCGACAAGGAGGGCTGTTGGTGGCTCCGAAACTTGCGAAACAGTCGGTGCTGCAGTTCAACATGGCGCTATAGAAGCAGCAGTTGGTAACGCCTACTGAGGTTGCCGAAGCAACGGGCGTTGCCTCGATTTCACAGGATGAATGCGGGAAATTCGAGTGGATGGATGAAACGCTGGCCCAACTTGGCTGCTGTACCCCTAGAAATAAGGGCAACATCAAAAGTACCATAAGGCACCGATTAGTGGGTGGCAATACTCTCATCTGAAAATGACGAGATAGTTAACTGACTCATCCGTCTGACAGGAAAAGGCTCTGATTGGGGCTTTGGGATGTGCTTTGATTACCTGCGCAACGTGAAGGGCTTCGGCTGGAATCACAAGCGTGTGAACCGCATCTACTGCGAACTGGCGTTAAACCTGCGTATACGACCACATAGACGGTTTATGAGGCACAAACCTGAACCGTTGAAGCAACCGCTACGGCAGAACTAGGTATGGTCGATCGATTTCATGCACGATCAGTTATCGGATGGCCGACACTACCGCCTGTTCAATGTGATCGATGACTATCGACGCGAGGGCTTGGCAATAGAGGCTAGCTTCTCGCTGCCCTCAATACGCGTGATCCGAACACTCAACCAGTTGATTGAGTGGCGAGCAGCGCCTTCAGTCATTCGCTGTGATAACGGCCCTGAATTAATTAGCCATTAATTTAGTAATTGGACAAGAAAACTGGCATTCGGATCGAGTACATCCAACCCGGCAACACACAACAGAACGCTTACATCGAGCGACACAACCGAATAATCCTTCAGTATTGAACTGTAAGTTAAGGGCTAGGCGAAGGGGTGATGACAACTTCGAAGAAAACTGTCGGAATTGCTTATCAAAAGTACGCAAGAAATTATGATTTGGCTGTAAAACTTTATCGCCTGATCGAGCTTCACATAGAAGACTATCGTGCGCGAGCCGTTGATATGTTACACCTCAAGCAGGGATACTGCGTCCTATATCTCGGTTGTGGAACAGGCTTGAACTTCCCTCATATCATCGAACGAATCGGTAAAAAAGGCGCTTAATTGGCGTCGAGTTTAGTTCTGAGATGCTGGCTTGTGCGAGTGAAAGAGTTGAATGTTCAAACTGGGGGAACGTCGATCTAGTCCATTCGGATATTACAAACTTTCAATTTCCCTCTGGCCTCAACGGGGTTCTGGCAACGGGGGGGCTACTTAGATGAGCGTGAAAAAATCATTGATACAGTAGCGCATGCCCTCGTTCCTGGTGGGCGACTCGCTACGTTGATGGTAAGTACCCAAGTAAATGGCTTGTTTGATTATTCCGTCTGTTTGTCCGCCTGTCTAGCCCGTTCGGGTTATCTGAGGACTATTATCAGCGGCCACACGTGGGAATCTGTCGAGAGGTTATTCGAGGATACGATGTTTGAAAAAGTGTATGGCGGGATGATGTATATATCATCTGGTTCGTCTGCGCCACTTGGAAGCGAGCCATAGTGATGAACTCGGCTCTTGGGTGGGAATGATCAATCAGCCGACCCTTTGCAATCTTTCTGCATCATGACGGCTTCTAAACCCAAAGCCGACCTAGTTAGGTGTTAGGGGAGTCCACTTTTTCTCATCTTAGAACAGACTATTTTCTGTTCATTTTTTGTACAAGACATATACTTATTAGTGGTTAAGGATATTTACAGCAAGGGAGCTGCCTTCGTTAATGAGGTGACATCATGATCTCAATCGATGGCATATTTGGCTTGGCGCTGGTGCCTTTATTTTCAGTATTGGTTATCACCTTTGTCGCTGTCTTATTTTTTAAAGCCTTTAACTTAGCTTCAGCAAAGGCAAAGGCAAAGGCAAAAGCATCGCAGCGTGCAATGCACATAGCGGAGCTTAACGCGACATATGAAAGCAACCAACGCAAACTCGTTGATAGACGACGTTTTTCAGATAGACGAGCTGGCCAAGAAGACAGGCGAAATCCCATCGCAGCGTAATGCCTTAGTGCTGGGAATTGCGTTAAGTTTATTATCGAGAAAGGCCTGATCTTTTTCGAGGTAGCTGGCTAAATCGACGCTCCCTGCAGCTCTTGTCATTAACAGGCGCTAAGAACAGTAAAATCAACGTCCGCTCCAGTGTTTCTGACTAGCAAGAGCGGCTCCCTTAGCAACAGGGCCTAATCCCCATAGACCTACCGCCATCGCAAACGCGAGCTTCGAGCCCGGCGGTTTCCTACATGTCGTTTTCTGCAACACCGTCCCGCTAAAGCAATTGAGTACACATTGGGTCAAGCTTGCGGGCCGGTATCGCAGAACACTAAGACAAAGGCGTTCCCGCCCTGGGGATAGAAGGTCTTTGGTTGTGGTAAGAACTACCGGTTAATCAGTATTCTGATAAGACTATTTAATGTGAAATATGAATATAATTCCAACCCAAATCTTGGCTGCTGACGTCAATTCTGAAGACCTTCGGCAAGTTCAGAAGCGCAGTTGGATTGGTAAGGAGTGTTCATACCTTGCTCTGTAGCTAGCGTACTGTGTGTAAAAAAACGTGATGAGGTTCAACGGACGGAGACCTGATAACAGGGCCAGAAAAAACAGTGACAGGGAGGTGGTTGGTATAGTAGGCGCCCAACCAAAGTGCTTAACCAACCAATATATTAACTTGCTGATTTTATAAGAAAGCTGTTTCGTGGTTTCCACGCAAATTGCTTAAGTATGGGTTGAAACAACCTTGCTCACTACTGGGCATAGAGATCCAAGCAAAGTGCTTAACTTGGTGTCCGTTACGTCACTGCTATTTCTACGCAAAATGAATTTCATTCAACAACATGTTGCACCAAGAGTATCTGTGAATGGAGAGGTAACAGACAATCGCAGGAGGCCGGCTGTTTAGGATGCTTTGAGCTTTTCTGTCATTGGCTTCATTTAATGGAGCGACTTCGGTTACTGCCCCCATTTCAGACACTTGGGGGAGGTTAGCCATCACTGTCGGTACCTTCTATTTCCCGAATTGCGGACATTAACAGCACCTCAACCAGTTTGGTTTTTGTGCTCCTTCAGGGTACCCAAACTATCTCGTATAAGAGTTTATCTATTCAGGCTGCTTTGGAGCTGTGGCTGATACAGTTTTTTGAACAGACCTTGGAGCAGGCTTCGCAACCGATGCAGTCACCGGCATTGGCGACTTCCATCGCCATACGCTGTTCATCATCGTCAAAATCATCGTAGTCGTCTTCGTAGTCGTCTTCATCCGCTTCATATTCAACCAGATTGAGGACATCGCGTGAGCAGACTTTGTAACAACGACCGCAGCCTATACATTTAGCCTGATCGATTTCTGTAATGAACTGCGGCTCCCAGGCGTCGCCGTTCTGGGTGGCACCCTGGTAATTGGATTCAGAATTGACCATGTTGTGTACTCCTTTTTGTCT
>JBFFKD010000065.1:0-9514 GCA_041555595.1 Motiliproteus sp. | reverse complement strand
GGCATACCATCCATCCCTGGATATCGCCTCTACCGCCATCCATAGCTCCCGAGGCATACCATCCATCCCTGGATATAAAAACGCCGGCACTAGGCCGGCGCTGGTCAGCGAGCTGGATCAGCTCATCTTGTCGGCAACATAGCGCTGCACCGCAGCCAAATCATTGGGCAGTACATCGTAACGTTCGTCACGATCGAACAGGTCAGCCAGATGGTGCGGCAATGCAGGGGCATCGCAACCTGCCTTGACCACCGGCTCGGGGAACTTGACCGGATGCGCGGTCGCCAGAGCCACCATCGGTGTTTGTGCATCGCGACGGCATACCTCAGCGGCTTTAACGCCGATCGCCGTATGCGGATCGAGCAGCTCTTCGGTCCGTTCAAACATCTCGGCGATCACCTGGATGCAGCCCGTATCATCCAGCCGGTAGCTATCGAACAGCTCGCGCGCCTTGGCCAGCTTGTCGGCGTCCAGCTGAGCACCGGCCGCACCGTTTAACTGCTCCATCAGCTCGGCGGTGGCATTGCCATCGCGGCCGTACAGATCGAACAACAAGCGCTCGAAGTTGCTAGATACCATGATATCCATGCTCGGCGACAACGTATGTACCAGCTCCTGCTTGGAGTAATCGTTGGCGCTGATGCAACGATGCAGCACATCGTTTTCATTGGTAGCCACCACCAGCTGCTTAACCGGCAAGCCCATCCCTTTAGCCAGATAACCGGCAAAAATATCGCCAAAGTTTCCAGTAGGAACGGCGAACGAGACCTCACGATGCGGTCCACCCAGTGACAACGAGGCGTGGAAGTAGTACACGATCTGCGCCATGATCCGCGCCCAGTTGATCGAATTGACCGCCACCAGCTTACGACCACCAAGGAAATCCTGATCAGCAAAGCTCTGTTTGATCATCTGCTGGCAATCATCAAAGTTACCTTCGATCGCCAGATTATGAATGTTGCTGCCCACAATCGTGGTCATCTGCTTGCGCTGTACGTCAGATACCCGGTTGTGCGGATGCAAAATGAAGATATCGACGTTGTCGCAACGCTTGCAGCCTTCGATGGCGGCTGAACCGGTATCACCGGAGGTCGCCCCCATAATCACCACCCGCTCCTGCCGCTTCTCCAACACGTAGTCGAGCAGCCGTCCCAGCAGCTGCAACGCAAAGTCTTTAAACGCCAGCGTCGGACCGTGGAACAACTCCAACAACCACAGATTGCTATCGAGCTGTTTCAACGGCGCAACGGCATCGTGGGCAAAAACATTGTTGCCGTCGGTGGCAGTAAAGGTGCCGTAGGTCTCATCGATGATCGCATCCAGATCGACCTGCGGAATGGTATCGGCCACGAAAGGTGCAATCACTTTTTTTGCCAGATCGGCGTACGACAAACCCGCCCAGGAAGCGATCTCCTGTTTCGAGAATTGCGGCAGAGTTTCAGGCACATACAAGCCACCGTCGGTGGCTAATCCCGCTAGCAGCACTTGCTCAAAATTCAGCTTAGGCGCCTGGCCACGGGTACTGATATATTTCATCGTTGAATGTCCGCTTGTAGCTTGTTTATTAGGCGTCTAACGCTTCGACACGAATACGGGTAACGTCACCGCTGATCTGCTCTAACGCTTCGATCGCAGTGATCGCCGCGTTCATGTGCTTCTCCTGCACCTGATCAGTCAGGATAATAATCGGCACCAACTGTTTTTTAGTGCCTTTCTGAATGATCGAATCGATACTTATCCCTTCCTGAGCCAGGATCCGAGTCACATCAGCCAGCACGCCAGGATTATCTGCCGCCTGCATTCGCAGGTAATAAGCGGTCTTAACCTCATCCATCGGCAGCATCGGCAGATCGGAAAGGCTAGACGGATGGAATGCTAGATGCGGCACTCGGTTATCACGATCGGCCGTCATGGTACGAACCACATCCACCAGATCAGCGATCACTGCAGAGGCGGTCGGTTCAGCACCGGCGCCAGCGCCGTAGTACAGTGTCGGGCCGACGGCATCGGCATCGACCAATACAGCATTCATTACGCCATCAACATTAGCGATCAGACGCTTCTCTGGAATCAAGGTCGGGTGGACCCGCAGCTCGATACCGTCAGCTGTACGGCGGGTGATACCCAAATGCTTGATCCGGTATCCCAACTCTTCTGCGTAGTTAACATCATCACTGGTGATCTTGCTGATCCCTTCGGTGTAGGCCTTGCTGAACTGCAACGGTACACCAAACGCCAACGAGGAGAGGATAGTCAGCTTATGAGCGGCGTCGATCCCTTCGACGTCGAAGGTCGGATCAGCTTCGGCATAACCCAGTGCCTGCGCTTCGGCCAGCACGTCGTCAAAGGCACGCCCTTTATCGCGCATCTCGGTCAGGATAAAGTTACCGGTGCCGTTGATGATGCCAGCCACCCAGTTGATGCTGTTGGCAGCCAAGCCTTCACGGATCGCTTTAACGATCGGAATACCACCGGCAACAGACGCTTCAAACGCCACCATTACGTTCTTACGCTGGGCCGCTTCAAAGATCTCATTACCGTGCTCGGCGATCAGCGCCTTGTTAGCAGTGACAACATGCTTGCCGTTTTCGATCGCTTCAAGCACTAGCTCACGAGCAGTGTCATAGCCACCGATCAGCTCTACCACGATATCGATCTCAGGATTACGTGCTACCTCGAAAATATCGGTAGTCATCTGAGTTCCATTACTATCAAACTCAGGCTTAGGGCGACGCGCCCCAATCTGCTCAACCCGGATCACCCGACCAGCGCGACGCGAGATCTCCTCTTGGTTACGTTTGAGAACGTCGAAGGTACCGCCACCCACGGTACCGAGACCACAGATGCCCACTTTAACCGGCTTGAAACCCATTTTTTGGCCCTTACTCGTTGAAACCCGAACGCCCACTGCAGGCGTTACACAAAAAAACGGCTATTGTAGCAAAAATCACCTCAACAATGAGTACTCAGCGGCGGCTTTTTACATGCTGATTTGGAAACAGACCAGCAAGAGGCAACAAAAACAGGTGCCGCTGTATTTAACCAACAAAGACATGACTCAATCGCTAGCCTCTAATCAGACAGAGCTCTGAGCAACAGGCCAGACAGCTGGACTTATTGAGCGATAGAACAGCGGCCTATCACTTTCGATAGGGGTTAGGTAATTTCAGATGAAACAAGATCGCCATCGCACGCAATGCCAAGGCAACAACAAAACCGCCGACCAGATCGTAACCAGACGGTAACGACAAACTGCTTAACCACAAATACACCGTGGCTCCGACCACCGTGGTTGTGACATACAGTTCGGCACTGCTGAGCGTCAACGTGCTACCACAAAGCACATCGCGAGCAATCCCTCCAAAACTGGCAGTCATCACTCCCATGCAGACAGCGATCAGCGGCGCTACCCCAAAATCGAGCCCGATCTTGGTACCAAGCACACAAAAAAGTGACAACCCGACTGCATCCATCCAGATTAACGCCTTGGTCCGCGATGCCAGATAAGGTGCCACGAAATAGGTCGCGGCTGCTGCGATAAGACAGATAGTGATCCAGACCGGTTCTCGAATCCAAAACACCGGAACCTTACCCAACAGCACATCGCGCAAGGTTCCACCACCCAACCCTGTTGCACAACCGATCAACATAAACCCGAGAATATCCATTTTCTGGCGCGCCGCATCCAACGCTCCCGAAACAGCAAAGACAGCAACCGCCCCCAACCCCATAATATCGACGATAGTGGTAAAATCGATCTGCATAATACGGCCCTATTTACAGCCAATGGCGCTAAAGTAGAAATCACTCAATTTGCCTATTACAGTGATCTTGGTGGCAAAAAAAACGCGACCCGAAGGTCGCGTTTTATAGCGGATAGCAATGAAACGCAACCGATTACTTAACCTCTACCACCTGCGCTTCGGCAATCCTCTTTTGCCACTCGGCAGGTCCGGTAATATGGGCCGACTCACCGCGGCTATCAACAGCAACAGTTACCGGCATATCGACCACATCGAATTCGTAGATCGCCTCCATGCCCAGCTCGGGGAAAGCGATTGTCTTGGAGGCCTTGATCGCCTTGGAGACCAGGTAAGCCGCACCACCAACCGCCATCAAGTAGACAGACTTGTTATCCTTGATCGCCTCGATCGCAACAGGGCCGCGCTCAGCCTTACCGATCATCCCCATCAAACCGGTGCTCTCTAGCACCTGACGGGTAAACTTATCCATCCGGGTGGCCGTAGTTGGACCCGCAGGACCCACAACTTCGTCACCGACCGGATCGACCGGACCTACGTAATAGATAAACCGTCCCTTCAGATCGACCGGAAGCTCTTCACCAGCGTCGAGCATACCGCACAACTTCTTATGCGCCGCATCGCGTCCGGTCAGCATTTTCCCGCTCAACAGAATGGTATCACCGGTGTTCCAGGTTTCGATCTCTTGCTGAGTCACCGTATTCAGGTTAACCCGACGGGTGGTGGCACCGACTTCGAACGTAACTTCGGGCCAATCGCTCAGCGACGGAGGCGTCTGCAACGATGGACCCGAGCCGTCGAGAGTGAAGTGAGCGTGACGGGTTGCGGCGCAGTTAGGGATCATGCACACCGGCAAGGAAGCCGCGTGAGTCGGATAATCTTTGATCTTGATATCCAGTACCGTCGTCAGACCACCCAGCCCCTGGGCACCAATTCCGAGCTGGTTAACCTTGTCGAACAGCTCAAGACGCAGCTCTTCGACCCGGTTTTGCGCACCACGCTCTTTTAGCTCATGGATATCGATCGGATCCATCAGTGATTCCTTGGCCATGACCGCGGCTTTCTCGGCGGTACCACCAATCCCCAAGCCCAGCATGCCAGGAGGACACCAACCCGCCCCCATGGTCGGAACGGTCTTGAGTACCCAATCGACAATGCTGTCGGAAGGATTCAACATCACCATCTTGGACTTGTTCTCGGAGCCGCCACCCTTGGCCGCGATCTGTATATCGACCGTATCACCGGGCACCACTGACATGTGGATAACCGCAGGGGTGTTGTCCTTGGTATTGGTCCGGGCACCTGCCGGATCAGCCAGGATCGAAGCACGCAGCAGATTTTCAGGGCAGTTGTAGGCACGACGCACCCCTTCGTTGATCATATCCTCAACGCTCAGCTCGCTATCCCACTGCACATTCATGCCAATCTTGACGAACACGGTGACGATACCAGTGTCCTGACACAACGGTCGGTGACCCTCAGCACTCATCCGCGAATTAATTAGGATCTGCGCCATCGCGTCTTTGGCCGCCTGTGACTCCTCACGTAGGTAAGCCTCGTGAACGGCTTTTACGAAATCTACCGGATGGTAGTAAGAAATAAATTGCAGCGCATCGGCAACGCTATCGATCAAATCATCTTGGCGAATCACAGTCATGCTAGGGTCATCTCCTGTCGCACGGAACCCCGATCGTTAGATCGAGAACCGTCTAAATTGTTTGCAGATGTAGCCAGCGTAATGCTGGACAAAAGTCAGAGCCAAATAAATGCGGGGCTAAGTATACACAATTCGCGCACGGCTTAAGATGCCGCTTTTGGTCTTAGATCGACTAGCAGATAAATGGCTAAAAAGGCACGACGCAACACCCAAACAACACCCCAAACAGCAGCAATAACCGGCCACTTTTGGGTGTTAATGGTTTGCGCTGATCAGCAGATACCGATAGCAACCGAACCAGCTCCGGCAGCAACAACACACTTGCCAATAACGGCCACAATCGCAACAGCAACTGCTGCTGCCACAATAACAAACAGATCAGATAGGTCGCGATCAACATCAACAAGTACAGCTTACTGGCTCGCGGGTAACCCAGCCGAACGACTAGGGTCAGCACACCATCGCGACAATCATCTTCCCAATCGCGCAGCTCGTTACTCAACAACAATAATGCCACCAGCATACTGATGGGCAATGATAACCAAAGGATATCCCACGACAGTGGCGCACTCATCGCATGGTAAGCCCCCACAATCATCAACACACCCATCAGCCAAAAGACCAGCAGCACACCCAGACCGCGGCGCTTATAGTGGATCGGCTCGGTGGTGTAACCGACTGCACCGACCAAACCGAGCGCCACCACCAGCAACAAGCTCCAACCCACATCGACAATAAACACCCCGCCGACTAATGCGCTAACGGCTATACAGCCATAGCCCCAGCGGGTATGACGTCTGATCACCGCTCGTAGCGCCTGATAACCACCGCCCTGCAGCAGCGGCAGGTCACTCTGATCATTGATCAGATTGACGCCAGCCTGCAGCAACAGCCCCGCCAGCACAATCACAGTGGCGCGAACCGCATCACCGTATCCTGCCAATAACGCCAGTGCGACCCCCAAGCCACAGGAGACCAAGGCCACCACCAACGAAAATGGCCGTAACGATTGATTGAACGAAGGAGGGGCGGTCTTAACCGGGGTCGTTTGAGAGGCGGCCATCTATCACAATCACCGCGCTGGAGCGTTCGGCAGGTCACGCATCAGCAACGCATACTCCATCTCATGCTCAAACGGTGCCGGGATACGAACGATATGACCGTTGCCGGGCGCCGCATCGACCTGCTCACCTTTACGGTTTTCAAGCTGATCAAGCTTAAACCGGATATTGCCCTGCGGCGTCATCAGCTGCACGCTGTCGCCCAGTTCAAATCGGTTTTTGACATCGATCTCGAGCATATCCCCGTCACGGCGCATCACCTCACCAACAAACTGCTGATGCACGCCGATCGAATTACCGGTTTCGTAATTCTGGTATTCATCATGAACATGACGGCGGTAGAAGCCTTCGGTGTAGCCACGGCTGGCCAGATTATCCAACGTATCCATCAGCGCCATATTGAATGGTTTTCCGGCGGCAGCATCGTCGATCGCCTCGCGGTAAGTCTGGGCGGTGCGGGCAACGTAGTAATGCGACTTGGTGCGGCCTTCGATCTTGAGCGAGTGAACGCCCATCTCGGTCAATCGTTGCACATGTTGAATCGCACGCAGGTCTTTGGAGTTCATGATGTAGGTGCCGTGTTCGTCCTCGAATGCCGGCATGTATTCGCCCGGACGGCTCGATTCCTGCAAAAGTACAATCTTGTCACTGGGCCTTCCGCTACCCAATTGAGGAACACCCTCGCCCTGCTCTAACGACTCTGTTTTAGGATCAAACGGCTGCACCGGCACGATATCGCCCGACTCATTCTGTTTAGCGTCGTGAGCGTCGTACTTCCAACGACAGGCGTTGGTGCAGGTGCCCTGGTTGGGGTCACGATGGTTGATATAGCCCGACAGCAGACAGCGGCCCGAATAGGCGATGCAGAGTGCACCGTGGACAAACACCTCCAGCTCCATTTCCGGGCAACGTTGACGAATCTCTTCGATCTCATCGAGTGACAGTTCGCGTGACAAGATCACCCGCTCTACGCCAACGCTGTGCCAAAACTTGACCGATGCCCAATTCATCGCGTTGGCCTGCACCGACAGATGGATCGGTACTTCTGGCCAGCGCTCACGCACCATCATGATCAAACCGGGATCTGACATGATCAGCGCATCGGGCTTCATCGCCACCACCGGCGCCATATCTTCCATATAACTCTTGAGCTTGGAGTTGTGCGGCATGATATTACTGGCGACGTAGAACTTCTTACCCTGGGCGTGTGCCAGGCCGATTCCATTCTCAAGGTTCTCGAGCTTAAAGTCGTTATTACGCACCCGCAGGCTATAACGGGGCTGACCGGCATAAACCGCGTCGGCACCGTAAGCAAAGGCGTAGCGCATGTTTTTGAGGGTACCGGCGGGGGACAATAATTCGGGAGTGAACATCAAACGTCTCAGATAAAGGAAAAAAATAGGAGTAAATTACAGGTAATATGCAGCGATGTCAGACCGAGGCGGCCTGCACCGGTTCATTCTGACAGGGGTGACTTGCGGTTAACGGAATATCAAACAACGGTGTATAGATCGATCCTTGCTCGCCCGGCTTACTCTGGAACAGCACCAATGCATCGACCGGCACCCGAAGATCGGGACTGGGCCAAATCTTTGCATCTGCCGTATCGAACGCAACCGGCGTCAATGGTGCCGGCAAACGCCCCAAGGTGATATGGGGACGAAAATCGGCCTCCTCAACGTCGATACCCACCTTGGCAACCAGCTCGGCCACCCGTTGCTGTAACTGCATCAGCTCAGGTTGCGGATCGGCTTGCGCGGCCAGAACCGCCAGCTCAGGATTGACCTGCAGATAACCGGAACGCACTAGCTGCACCGCGAACATCGGCTGCTGCTGCAGCCACTCCCGTGCTTGTTGCTCTATGGCGCTGACCTGATCCAAACGAATCTGCCCCAAAAAACAGAGGGTCAAATGGTAACTGGCCGAATCAACCCAGCGCACACGGCTGTCGCTATCGAGGCTACCGCCGTCGAGACCACAGAGTGTGTCTGCGTGATCCGCCAACCGGCGCACCAACGAGCTCTTGAGAGGAACCGCAAAGAAAGATCGGATTGTCATTTAAGCAAGCAAGGATAGGCAGTGATTGAATTGAGGGGGATCATTGTCGCACCTGTTCAAAAAACAAACAAGCCATCAACACCGCTGATCCATCCCTACTACTGCGCCGGAGTCGTTGACGGACTAGCAGGAGCAACCGGCGTAGCCACTACCTTCGCGGTTCGCTGCAATTGATCGATTCGCCCGGCTAATCGCAGCAGCTCAGTGTTGGCCTGCTGGCGAAAACTGTTGATCGCTGCGATCGCCTGCTGCTGCTCCTTGATCGTATCCGCCAGTGCTTGCGGCACCGGCGGGTTCTGTTTAAGCGCCGCCAGCTGCTGCTCAAGACCGGACAACTGAGTATCCTGTAACGCATCAAGCTCTTGACTGGCCTGATCCAGTAACGTCACCTGAGCCCCTAGCTCGACCAAGGTTTGCTGTTGCGATTGCAGCGATTGAGTCAACGCTGTCAGATCGATACCGGCCTGATCGAGCCCGCCCAGGGCTAACTTAACCTGTTCAGCCAACTGAGCTGACTGTTTGACCAGCTGACCGGATTGCTTATCAAGCGCCGCCAGACTGTTATCGATCTCAGCGATTTTTGGTTTATTACGTTGATAGGCTACGGTCCAGAGTTTGGCTAACTCCGAGTCTACGTGCTTGCCCCGCTTTGACTCCTCCTGCAAAAACTTCTGTATCTGCGCCTGCAGTGCCGCACCCGACTTATTGGCGCTCTCGTCGGTGGCGTTGATCAATCCTTCCAGATCGGTCAACCGCTGATTGGCCAGAATCAGCTCCTTTTGCAGCTGATTGAAATGGGTCATGCCCCAATAACCACCGCCACCGACGACGATCATCAGCAAGAGCAACACCCAAGCCATCAGACCGCCACCCGATTTGTCTGCGGCCGTCACCGTTTCCGGCATCGCATTGCGCTGCGGCTTTGCAGTTGCTGCGGGCTTGAGGGTGGGAATATCGGTTTGATCGAGCGCATCCCG
>JBFFKD010000064.1:0-9536 GCA_041555595.1 Motiliproteus sp. | reverse complement strand
CTAGGGCTTTATGATCGGGTTGATGCCCGTTTGGCAAAACGTTTTAGGGGTGGTGATGTCGAGGCAATGGTTGAGTTGGTTTTACAAAGCTTTAATGCTCCCTACACTGAATTCGAAGTTAATAATACCGTCGATAATCGAGGTTTTATCCGGTTAAAATTGGATTTCTTGTAATAACCGATGGTATTGATAGGGAATTACCCTCGACGCAAAGGATTTGCGCTGATGTTTTATCGGTATCCTGCATGTTTAAGCCGACCCCCGCGACAGCTCCAAATGCTGTTGTTGGTGTTGTGGCTATTGGTGCCTTCGAGCAGCTGGGCGCGGCAGACGGTGTTGCTGGTGCTCAGCCAGCAAAGCGCGCCTTACCAGAAGTTAGTCGCTACGATTCAGCAGCAGTTGCCAGCGCAGCATTGGCAGCTGCAGACGGTACCGGTCGAGCAATATACCCCGAGTTCGGTGCAAGCGGATCTGATCGTGACCGTAGGGACTCAGGCTGCCAGTCGGGTGTTGCAGAATCAGCTGAAGTGGCCGGTGCTCAGTGTGTTGATCCCGCGTCAATCGTTCATCGCTCTGAGTGACCGTTCCGAGTTGCGTGCTCTGCAGCAGCAAAAGTTGTTGAGTGCGATCTACCTGGAGCAGCCACTGGGTCGGCAATTGCAACTGGCCGCATTAATTGCGCCCGCGGTTGAGCGGTTGGGGGTGGTGCTAGGCCCTAGCAGTCATGATCAGCAGGCCGCAATCGTAACCGCGATTGAGGCGCGGGGCTGGCAGCCTGAGGTGGCGCGCTTTCGGCGCAATGACAATCCGATCGAGTTGCTTGACCCCTTGGCCCAGCGCAGTGATCTGTTGCTGGTGGTACCGGACCGGGCCGAGTTCAATCGCAGCATATCGAAATGGCTGTTGTTGCTGAGTTATCGTCGCAACATTCCGCTGATCGCTTTCTCGCGCCGCTATGTCGAGGCAGGAGCAACGGCTGCGTTGTTCAGCTCGCCGCTATCGATCGCCACAGATACCGTGATCTGGCTCGAACGTTGGCGTCAATCAGGAAGTGGCCCGTTGCCAGAATCCGGTTACCCCGGCCAGTTTGATCTTCAACTAAACCCGAAGGCTGCTCAGAATATTGGTCTGACACTACCCTCTGTGAATGAAGTCAGGGCAGCGCTGTCCGGGAGCGATAAACCGTGAACATAGGCCATCAGGTTGCACGTTTGAGTATTAGCCGGCAGGTTTTGCTGACCGCGCTGTTGCCATTGCTGCTGCTGACCTTGGCTCTGTCAATCTCTATGATCACCAGTCGGGTTCAGGATGCAAGGCAGGGGTTGCACGAGCAGAGCGAAACGCTGCTGGGCTTTCTTGCCAGTGCTTCGGAACTGGCACTGTTGACCGAGAGTCATGACGCCTTTGAGCAGCTTGCCCGAGAGCCGCTCAAGCAGGCTGAAGTGACCGACATCCTGTTTTACAACGCCAATTACAAACGGCTCTACAGCGGTGATCAACATACTCTCGACGTAGGGCGACTGATTACCATCAGTTCATCCAACAGTGGCTATCAGCGATTTGAACTGCCCGGCTTGGAGAATACCTGGGCGATCGTACAGCCGGTGATCTCTTACGGGGTTGGGGTTGATGATTTCGACGGTAGCCAGGCTCGAGGGCGTCACCTGGGTTGGGTCGTTGTGTTGCTCAATGAACGCGCATTGATCAAGCAGCAACGACAAATATTGTTAAAGGGCGTGCTGCTGTCGATAGTGGCCTTGCTGTTGGCGGTAGCGTTGGCGCACCGGATCAGCCGCAATATCAGCCAGCCGATTATCGAACTAAGCCGTAATCTGGAGCGTTATCAGCAGGGTGATTACCAGATCCGTACCGAAGAGGATCAGCAGCAGGAGATCGGCGCGCTGCAGCGGGGGATTAATACTCTGATCGAACAGGTTCAGCGTCATCAGCAACACCTTCAGCGTGAGGTCGATGATGCCACCGGTGAACTGCAGTCGGCATTGGTAGAGCTGGAGCAGAGTAACCGAAAGTTACAGCTCTCTAAGGATAAGGTTGAGCTGACAGGGCAGGCCAAGGATCAGTTCATGGCCCGCATGAGCCATGAACTTCGCACCCCGATCAGCTCGGTGCTGGGGTTTGTCCAGTTACTGGAAAAAAGTCCGCTGGATGAAGCCCAGCATGAGTATTGCCGGATTATTCACAATGCTTCGGAGCTACTGTTGCGATTGATCGATGATGTGCTCGATTTTTCCAAGTTTCAGTCTGACAATCCGAGCCTGGAGCGGATCGCGTTTAATCCAGAGCAGAGCATTGAAGATGTGGTGGAGATGCAGGCACCGGCCGCTGCCGAGAAGGGGGTGCGGCTAGAGTTCAACTGTGATGCCCAGTGGTCATTGTGTCTGCTTGGTGACCCGACTCGGTTTGCCCAGGTGATCACCAATCTGGTTGCGAACGCGATCAAATTTACCGAAGCCGGATCGGTCAAGGTGCTGCTAAGCAGTCAGCAGCAGGACCGCCGAACTCTGCTGCAGATCAAGGTCGAGGATAGCGGCATCGGCATCACTGCTGAGCAGTTACCGGGGCTGTTTCAGCCATTCAGCCAGGCTGATACCTCGATTAACCGGCGTTTCGGTGGCACAGGGTTGGGGCTGGTTATCAGTAAGCGGCTGGTAGAGCTGATGGGCGGAGAGTTGAATCTGAGCAGCGTGCCGGGAGAGGGGACCTGTTTTAGAATTAGCCTATGGTTGGATAATGCGCCGCCTACCGCGCAGAGCGTCTTGCCTGCGCTTAATGTTCTGCTGTGCTGTTCGGATACCCCCTGCCGCGAACGCTACCAGCATCTGCTTAAGCAATGGGGGTGCCGGGTCGATAGTCTCGCCGACCGGCAGCAACTGGTGGCGACACTGGCTAACGCAGAGCAATCTTATGACCGGGTCGTGGTCCATCTGACGGTGGAGGAGCTGAAAGTGTTGTCCTGGAATCAGTTTCTCAACCCGGTGCGTAAGTGTTTCGATGGCGAGCTGATCCTGATCGCCGAACACAGTGGCGATCTAGTCACGTTGGGAATAGATCGGCTGCTCAAGCAATTGGCACCCGCTCGGATCCTGATGCAGCCGGTCGGGCGGCATCGGATATTCCGTGCGTTGCAGGCAACTGATCTGGAGAGTCCCGCAGAGATAGGTGACAAGCCTGCACTGGAGGGGATCTCGATCTTGCTCGCCGAAGATAACCGCTTTAACCGTTTGTTGATCAGTCGCATGTTGCAGGCTCAGGGCGCACTAGTTTATGCGGTCGAGAATGGTCATGATGCTTGGGTTAAAGCCAGGCAAAAGGCGTTTGATCTGATCCTGATGGATCTGCATATGCCGGTGCTGGACGGCGCACAAGCCTGCAAAAAAATTAGGCAGCTACCCTCGGTTTCGGATACCCCCATTGTTTTGCTGACCGCCGATGTGGTCACCGATGAGCGGGAGTTGCTGAAAACCCTGCAGTTGCAGGGCGTGTTGTATAAACCGGTCGATGAAGTGTCGTTGGTGCAGCGGATTCTGGCGCTGACTCAGCCCGAGCCTGAGGCGCAGCAAAGCGAGGTCAAAGTACGGATGCAGCGCTTCGGTATCTCTCAGCAAGAGTTAAAACATGCGCTAGACGAGCTGTTCGAGGCGATGCAACAAGCGCTGCTACAAGGTGACCGGCAGTCGCTTCGTGACCATGCCCACCAGCTCGCTGGCGTCACCGCGATGGCTGGTCTGAGCGAACTTGACGATCAGCTGCAGCTGTTCCGGCAAGCGATCCGCAACGAACGGATCAGCGATATCTGGCAGCGGTACTGGAAGATGAAAGAGTGTTATGAATAATCAAAATTCTATTTTGATTGGCCTATATCGAAATTAGATCTCTCTCCTGTCGTTGAATCGAACGGGTTAGCGCCGACTTAAGTGCTGCGTATAACCGTGCTTTTTTGGTACTCTAGAGCCCTTTAAATCTCTCATAGTATTATGGATGTCATGGTTTGAACTCCTCTAACCTACTCAAAGCGATCGCCGAAGCCCGTTCCGAACTCCGCAAGTCAGAGCAGAAGGTGGCTGACTATGTGCTGGCGCAGCCCAAAGATATTATCCATATGCGGATAGTTGATCTGGCGGCCGAAGCGCAGGTCAGCGAACCGACCGTGGTGCGGTTTTGTCGGGCGCTAAATTATGATGGTTTTCAGGATTTCAAACTGACTCTGGCGCAGGTGCTGGCAACCAGTTCGAATTTTGAGCAGTTCGCGCTCGACAACACAGACACCGTTAACGAGCTGCAGCAAAAGATCTTTGATTCGACCATCGGTAATCTGATTCATATTAAAGAGGAGTTGGATGCCGAGCGTGTCGAGCAGGCAATAGAAGCGCTGGCATCGGCGAAGCGGGTCGAGTTTTACGGTTTTGGCGCGTCGGCTGCGGTCTGCACCGATGCTCAGCACAAGTTTCATCGCCTCAAGGTTAACGCGGTGGCCTATTCGGATCCGCACCTGCAGTCGATCGCGGCGGTGACCTTGGCAGAAGGCGATGCGGTGGTGGCGATCTCGCAGACCGGTCGTACCAAGGATCTGCTGCATTCGGCCAAGCTGGCGATGGCGCAGGGTGCCCAGGTGATTACGCTCTGTCCCAGCAATACGCCGTTGGCCGATCTGGCGACGATCCCGATACATATCGATCTGGAGGAGGATAAGGATCTGAGTGCTTTGATGTCGTCGCGAGTGGTGCAGTTGGTGGTGGTGGATGTACTGGCGGTCGGTTTGACCATGAAGCTGGGTCCGGGCGTCATCGATCACCTCAAAACGATTCGCCGTAGTTTGCGCTCACTTAGGCAGACCGACAAGCGCCCTCAGCAACGCCCACAGAAGTAGTCCTCTTTTCATTCTTTGTTGATGGCTGCGGTGGAAACCACTTGGGTGGCGGTGAGTTGCTGCACTGCGCCTTGAAATTTTTTGGCAGCTGTGAAAAATAGACAGGGTAGGGATTAGGGCGGTCACAGAGTCGTCATATGCTAGTCACAGTCTGTTGATCATTGTGTTCTAGGATTGCGGCTCCGAATTAAACCGCTTGGTTGTTATTCAATATGGAGTTGCTGCCATGATGAGCCACGATCACCACCTAGAAGAGATACAATCCACGATCTTTGACGCTGCATTGGAACTGGACTGCGAATCGCAGCAAGCGTCTAAAAAAGCGGCGATCAGCCGTAACCTCAAAACCCGCCGTGCGATCGAAGATCACTTCGAACAGCAGCGGCTTAAACGCAACCTGGGTGAATACGATTTCGATTGACGCTGGCGCGTGAATTGAGCGACGCCCGTCTGTTTAGTCTATTGCTGTGGTAGGGCGTCATCGAGATACAACTTGACCGATTGTCGGGGCTGGCTCTGTGATTTCAGCGCATCGTGTTGAAACTCGATGGTGAATGTTGAGCCCGTCTTAAGCGGTTGGTTGATATGCGCCACCATCACCAGTGGCGGCGTACCCTCCGGCTGACTGATCTGCCCCCCCATCGTCAGGCCGCGTAACGCCACCTGTCCAGAGTATTGCAGCTGTAATCGCCAGCGGTCGCTGCCCGGGCGGCTGTCGTCGATGATCTTGAGTTGCGATTGTACGTAGCGTACTAGCTGCATCTGGCGTAGTTGTTGTTGCTCACCCTGTTTGGCTTGTAGGTGCTGTTGGTAAGCTCCGAACAGCGTCGATGTCAGGGCTGAAAGGCCTTCGCCAGCGCCGCCGCGGTTACCGTTTTGTGCATTGCTATCGGCGTTGTTTTGCCACAGCACGTTGTCTTGCAGCAATGCGGCATAGTTGGGATTGGCCTGGCCGGGGCGGTAGTAGGTTTGTACCTGTTGGCCGAGATGGCGGTTGTCCTGTTCGCGCTCGCTGTTAACCGGATGGTCGTGGAAGAAGAATGCACGGCGGTTGCCCGAGGCTTGGAACTGGCGTTTCCAGATACGGCTAGCGGCCATCGGATCGTAACCGCTCAGGGCATTGTAGAGAACGCCGATGCGATCCGCTTCGCGTTCATTGTCGTGGCTGAAGGCGGCCTGGTAGCCTTGTCGCCCGGAGGAGTTCGAATTGGCCAGCGCGGCAGCTTTGGCCAGCGACTGACCTTCGAATACGTGATTGGCGACGGTATGGGCGATCTCGTGGGCCAATACCGCAGCGACCTCATCGTCGCTTTTAAGCTGCTGCATCAGTCCCAGATGGACCACCACATAGGTACCGCCGGTGGTAAAGGCGTTGAAACTGTCGCGGTCGATCAGCACTGGCTGCCAGCGCTCATCGCGCAGATGGCTGATCCGGTGAATGCGATCGAAGATCTGTACCATCCGCCAATATTGGTTCTTATCGAGTTGCTGGTTGGTTTGGCGGTTGTTCTGCTGCTCCTGTTTGAGCATCGCTTCCACGACGGCGTTGCCCTGCTCGATCTGTTTACTGCGTGAGGCCAGGCTGAGGCTGCGCTTGCCGGTGACTCTGTCCTGCTCGGATACCGATTCGGCGATATTGTAGAGCCCTTGATCGACACTCTGTAAAGTGCCGCAGCCTGACAGTGCCAGTAGGCTCAGTAGCGGTAACAAAAAAACGGCAAGTGATGGCGATTGCGAGTGGATCATCGATAAACAGCCCTGATCGTGCGGTTAATAGGTTCTATCCTAAGAAGAGTATTCTATTTGTACCCATCCGCCAATTCCGTTACCATTCGCGCGATTCCCAAGCCCGCTCGGATGCGCTATTCATGAATATAATTGTCTACCCGGGTACCTTTGATCCGATTACCCACGGTCATACCGATCTGGTTGAGCGTGCATCGAAGTTATTCGACAAGGTGATCGTTGCTGTGGCCGCTAGCCCTAAGAAGCTACCTTTGTTGCCATTAGATCAACGTGCCAGCTTGGCCCGACAGGTATTGCAACACTTGGATAATGTTGAGGTTATTTCGTTTAGCGGGCTGCTGACCGAGTTTATGAAAGCGCGTAAGGCATGTGCCGTCTTGCGAGGCTTACGGGCCGTATCGGATTTTGAGTTTGAGTTTCAGTTGGCCAACATGAACCGGGCGATCTATCCCGAGTTCGAGGCGCTATTTCTGACTCCGTCGGAGAAATACAGCTTTGTATCTTCGACGTTGATTCGGGAGGTCGCTTCATTAGATGGGGATGTGTCCAAGTTTGTTCACCCCGCAGTGGCACAGGCATTGAAACTGCAGCTAGCCGAGCTAGAGCAGAACAGTTAACGAGAGTAGAGGTAGCCGATCATGGCGTTGATTATTACCGACGAGTGCATCAACTGCGATGTATGTGAACCCGAATGCCCCAATGAGGCGATCACACCGGGTGATGAGATTTATGAGATCGAGCCGTCCAAGTGCACCGAGTGTGTTGGCCACTACGATACTCCGCAGTGTGTTGAAGTCTGTCCGGTAGACTGTATTCCGAAGGATCCGGATCACGTCGAGACCGAAGAGCAGTTGATGGAGAAGTATCACCGCCTGCAGGGCTGATATAGAAACATCGTTGCCGGATCAGCCGATCCGGCAAACAAAAAAAACGGGCAGCTGATTAGCTGCCCGTTTTTTTGTATCGCGACTATCGATGAGCATTGAATAGGAGCCGTTGCCGTCAGGTAGTTGATCCTTGTTGCAGGCTTAGAGGGTGATCTTTATCCGCGATAAGCCAAACTCCTGCTCCATCAATTCACCGATCACGTTACGACCGCCGTTCGGATTATCCTGCGCTGTCGCGCCTAAATAGTGGGCGTACTGCATATGCAGACAACGAACCTTGTCCCACTGTGAAATGCCGCCGATACCGTATTGCTGAAACAGCTCGGTAAACCCTAGTCGTTCGATCTGCTGGCGGATCTCATCACTCATCAGTCGATCACGTTGGTCAACGTAATCTTTATGGTTGAGCTGGTAACGGTCATTAAGTTCGGGGTCGATCTGGAGCTGATGCTCAATCTGCTTAACCCAGCCGTAGGTTTCGATCCGACTAATCGCTTTGTACAGATCCTTAGAACAGAGCCAATACAGGGTTGGGAACGGCTTGTCGTCGACCAGCGATTCCATCCGTAGCACCATCGGAATGCCGTCCGGGCTTTGATAAGCGATTCCGGTGATCCCTCGGGGGGGGCGTCCGAGCTGTTGCTCGATCAGTGTGAGTTGCTCAGGGGTAATCATTGGTAAAACCTGATTTTCAAAATTAATTTGTAGTTTTTGTTATTTCAATTAGATTGATCAAAATTCGATATCGATTGGTCTAAATTGCCTTTTGATTATTCGTGGATCAGGCCGACAGTCGTTGCTGTGGTACAGGTATAGCAACCCCGGCCAGCTTGAGCCACCCGGCATCGGGCGGCTCGAACGATTAGCTCGGTTTTAGTTGGCTTTGAGCTCTTCGTCGATCAGGGCGCTGATCTGGCTAGCCAGGTCGCCATGGCCGTGCGGCAGTGGTCTACCGTTGACGAAGAATGACGGTGTGCTGGTGACGCCAAGCTCGCGCGCTTCGGTTTGTGAAGCGGCGACTGCCGCTTGAGGCTTGTCTGTTTTGAGGCACGCGTTGAAAGCCTTCATATCCAGCCCCAACTCGTCGGCCAGCATCGCGGGAGTGACTGACTTAAGATAACTCTGTCGGGAAAAAGCCAGTTCGTGGTACGGCCAGTACATCGATTGCTGATCGGCACACACGGCCGCTTCTGCGACCTTCTTGGAGATGCCTGATTGGTTGATCGGGAAGTCGCGGAATACCAAGCGTACCTGATCGCCATATTTCTCCAGCAGTTTCTTTACCTGCGGACCGGCGTCTTTACAGTGCGGGCACTGGTAGTCGGCGAACTCAACCAGTGTCACCTTGGCGTTGGGGTTGCCCTTGGTTGGGTAGCCGTCGAGTTTGATCGGTAGGCGCAGTGTTGGCAGTGCTGGCAGCTCCACTTGGTAACCTTTCTCCTGCGTAATGCGCGCTAGCAGTTGCTGTTGCTGTTGCTGCATCGTCTGGTTGCGCAGGTAGTTGGTGATCTCGCCCTGCATCTGCTGCAGGGTGCCTGGGATACGGGCTTTGTTGGCGTTGTAGAACGCTTCTATCTGCTGCTGGCTAGGGGTTGGGGCGCTGAGAAGCTCCTGTTGCAGCTGCTTAAACGTCTTACCCTGGCGCTCGGACTCGTCCTGGACATAGCGATTAACAATGTAGTTGTCGAACACTTGCTGGCGTTTCTCGTTGTGCTCCTGCTCCAGTTGATGCAAGCCTACCTGAATAGAAGAGGGTAACTCTTGTTGCTCAAAGGTCTGGCCTTGATAGTGCAGCACCGGTGCTGCGATGGCGGTGTTGAGCAGCAGTGCCGCCGAGATCCCGACACTCCATTTCAGTGTGCGGCGGAAAGGGGTGTCGCTAGAGGAAAGCGCGTTGGACATCGATGGCTCCTTGAGAGTAGGCATAAGTCTCTGAAAAGTAGTGTTAATCACCGTATAAATAGTGACAGTAGTTTGTGCAAAGGGTTCGCTCAGACTGTGATAACAAGCTCAGG
>JBFFKD010000063.1:0-9559 GCA_041555595.1 Motiliproteus sp. | reverse complement strand
GCACTCTGTCTCTTTCATCCCCTTAACACGGCATGGTCGATCACACAGGCGTGCAGACATGCTAGATCCATGAGATTGGTGTCATCCCAGGTGTAGACCTCAAGGCTGCCTATAATCAGCCTCAAGGTTCCTTGTACTGAGCGATCACACTGAGTATCGAAGGTTACCTTCGCAAGCCTTCTCAATCAGCTCAGGATCTTAACCTAGCTTCAGCATGCAGTTACCCAGCATGTCCTCAAACCAGTAATCGATCTGCTTCAGCCCTTTCTGCGTAACACTTAACAGCACGATAGCGAAGCGCGTTTTATCGTGGACAAAAACGACGCACTGGCGGCGCTGAATCGTGGTGATATTTGCATGCTAGCTGCCCAGCGCAGAAGTGCTTTCAACCGGATGACCCTCAATCAAGCGCCCTGCTTTGTTGAGTTTACCAGCCAGTTTTTTAGTAACGTGGATTCTCATAAGTGTTCAGCAACTATTCAAATACTATGACTTGTTCTGACTGATGCTAAGCATACCAAAGACCGCCCGAGCAAACCCATTTGCCACCTGCAGGTTACCAAGAATCTGCATCATCTGGTTCTGGTGCGCCTCGCTACTGTGCATCACCGCATCATCCAATGCCTTCGGCAAATCCCCCAGCATCGCTTGCTCTGCGGCATAACTCTTGATTCGAATTTTGCTCCTTTTTACAATCTAGCCCTATCGAGTATTTTATAGTTTCCCCGGTAGGGTATTCGTGATGTCAAATAGCACACACTCTTATGAATTTATAATCGATCAACACTACCTGCTCGTGCGCCAACAAGGTGTATTAGCTAAAGACAAGATCAAATTAACGTTGCAGCAAAGTAAGCCATTGTTCGAACAGCATTTGATCAAAAAAGTCTTGCTTGATTATCGTCGGGCTGACTTAAGTAGAATGTCTCTTATTGAACTCGATGATCTAGCCCAAGAACTTCCTCGTGAGCTACCTAACTGTTTCATCATGGCCATAACATACGACCCGACAGCCGAGCCAAAAATTTACCAACACATCAAAAATGTTTGCAGTTTATGTTCAGTGGAAATAGAACTATTCACCGACATCGGCGCAGCCAAAAAATGGTTGTTCCAGCAGCCCATACCTACTCAACGTGGCATATTCGCATCCCAGAACTTACGGCTTTAACAGCCGCACGTAATTAGCTCCGACGACGTATAGGCCCTGGCCAACTCCAGATAAGAACGCTAGCGTGATGAACGAGGAGCCCGTGCAACAAAGGATCCTCTGCGGCGCAAAGTGTCAATACCTGCCTGCTTTATTAATCCCCGCCCCCTTCTGTTGGTATCGCAATAAAACTATACGCACGCAGAACTCGGCTCATTCAATTTTTTAATACCAAAGACCATTAATATGCCAGCGGGGTGATCGATCAACCGGCTTACCAAACAATGCAGAAGTATCCAGCTCCAAGCTGAAGCGCGGGATGACTTCGCTCTGGGGCGGATTAGGCTTAAGCTCCATCAAACGGGCCACCCTCTCTTGCGTTAGAGGGTGTGATCGTAATGATGACGGAGCAGAATTTCGATGCCCACGCATAAAGATTCGTGTAAGCCAGCCCGTCTGATAGTTTTCTAACTTTAGCAATGCTGTTGCAAGCCCATCTGGATCCCCCATTAATCGAGCCGCATTTAAGTCCGCATCGAACTCGCGCGTCCTAGACAGCGCCTGTTGTGTCAGCATGCTGATTACCGGTGCTAAAATCAGCAATACAATAACGAACCAATTGATGGCTACATCAGCCAGCAGCAGCATCGGCAAAGTGATGACTAAAAAAAACTGTCCAATCAGCGACAACAGCGTTGTTGTGCGGCTAAACATGTCGGCTAGCCCCATAATCCATAAATCATCACTTCGAATATGACTAACTTCGTGGGCGATCACACTGGCAAGTTCATTAAGGGTTAATCGTCGTAACAGGCCATCGCTGATCGCAATCATCGACCGGTTTTTTGATCCCATTGCAAAAGCATTAGGTGCTTGGCTGGGGATATAAAACAGAACCGGGATAGAGGCCAAACTGGCGCGCTCGGATAGCTGTTTCAGCACCGCCCATAGAGCCGGCGCTTGGTGGGTAGCGATGGGTTCGGCCCCGTACATGCGCATCATCAGCCACGGCGAGTAGGTTGGAATAAACACAACCCCGATGGTACAGATCAACAGCAGTATGAGTATTCCATTGCCCCCCCATAGTAAGTAGCCCAGTAATGTCGTAAACCCTGCCATAACGATCAATAACAACGACGACTGAAGGCGGTTTCGCCACGCATGCTGAGACCAAACGATTGTATCGATACGTTTGTATGTCATCTCGCCCCTCCTTCTGCTACGGCTCGCTGCTGGATTCTCTGTCATCCTCGCCTGTTGGTTGCTTGGCCTCTGCGGCCATCACCCAGCCTTGGTCCCAGTCATAATATTTCCAATTATTGATCGCGTAAGGGTTATCACTTCTTCGCACTCCCTCAAGATGGGCATCCCATCCGGCATCTTGAGGACGATATTCATCTTCACAGAGAACATCCCGGCGTAGCTTATCCATAAAACAATCCTCCTGTAGGGGCTATATCTGCTGAGCTGTTATCGATCCCACTTGGATTAATGTATCGGTCTCCCATTGACCACTAGCAAGCCTGGCAGCTTCGATCCAGGGATCTATGCCACGCTTTAATTGAGCCTTACCGGCCTCCTCTGCAAGTTTCAGTTACCAGACAGAAATTAATCAATTTCAGACAGGCACTCCTGAATAGAACATTTGCCTCCAAACTTTAGACTATTCTGATTTTGTATAAAGGGATGGGATAAGCTGGCTGCGTGATGGAATACAAGGATTACTACAAAATTCTAGGTGTCGATCGGGGCGCGACCAAAGCAGCCATTAAAAGGGCATACCAAAAACTGGCTAGGAAATACCACCCCGATGTCAGCAAGGAACCAGATGCCGAGGCTCATTTTAAAGAGGTCAATGAGGCCTACCAAGTCCTCAAGGATCCCAAATCCAGACAATCCTATGATCAGCTGGGATCAGGCTGGCAACAAGGCCAAGAGTTCCACCCCCCTCCTGGCTGGCATTTTGAATTCAGCCAGGAAGGCTTCGATCCACAGCAGATGGATCTCGGTGGCTTCAGTGATTTTTTCTCCTCTATCTTCGGCGCTAGAGGATCATCAGGGAGTTATGGATCAGGCTATAGAGAGTCTCAATTACGAGGTTCAGACCTGCACACCCGCATCCAACTGAATTTGGAAGATGCATATGGTGGCACTCAACGGACCCTTTCGTTGCAAACGGAGCATCAAGCCAGCCACGGCCAGTCCGCGCCAGGGGTCCGCCAGCTAAGTGTCCATATCCCCAAAGGCATCTGCGAGGGTCAACAGATCCGCTTACCCAAACAAGGCGGCGTAGGAATAGGCGGAGGGCCTCAGGGAGATCTTTTTTTAGAGGTCACATTCGCACCCCATCCCTACTTTCATGCCGAAGGCCGCAATATCTATTTAGACCTCCCCATCACACCTTGGGAAGCAGCCCTTGGCGCGCGTTTAAAAATTCCAACGTTGGGCGGATCGGTAATGATAACAATTCCCGTAGGTGTGAAAAGTGGTCATAAACTCCGTCTCAAAGGGCGAGGGCTGCCAGGACAAACGGCAGGTGATCAGATAGTGACTTTACGAATAGAGACCCCGCCTGCATCGAGCCCAGCTGCTACGGAGCTCTATCATCAAATGGCCAAAACGATGCCCTTCAACCCCCGGTCGTTTTAAGGTCTGTAGCCAGATCAGCACCACGTCGATAGCAGGAGGATGTATGAGCAGCAACGCATTGATAGCCTCGGGAGAACTGCTCGACGACACACTGCGACTTAATCTCAGCGACCTGAGGCAACGCAGTGCCGTTCAAGTTGAGGTCATCATCGAGATGGTTCAGATCGGTGTGTTAGAGCCCCAAGGGCAATCACCGACCGAGTGGTTGTTTAACGGTCACGACCTAGCACGCCTACAGCGGGCACTCAGGCTCCAGCGTGAGCTGGGTATCAACTTGCCGGGACTGGCTCTGTGTATCGAGTTGCTGGAAGAACGTGACAAGCTCCATGCTAGAGTCCGCGTACTGGAGCAGCGCGGCTGAATAAAGACAGCCAACCCGTTGGTCGTAACGAAGCTTCGTTAGAGTTAGCTCGCTTTAAGATGACGAATACTCCTTACCTTGGCTCCAAAGACGTCAAGTAACCACGGTCAATATCGGCTTAGGTTCCATCAAAAAGCAGACAAAACTATGAATAATCGGCTGGAAGCACTTCTCAAAGAGATAAAAAAACTGGAAGCTGAACTGATCAATGAGATCGAAAATAAAAAACAGCTCTACTCGTACGAGATAATAAAACGCGGCATCTTATTCAAGGCCGATGTAATCACTCAACACCGGCAGAAGGCTGAACGCATTTGGGACTACCTGCGCCATGCCAAGTTCTCAAATGTCGCCACCACACCGGTGATTTGGTTGAATCTTCTTCCCGCTGTCTTGATGGACATCAGCGTGAGTCTATTTCAGTACAGCTGCTTTCCCATCTACGGTATCCCTAAGGTTAAACGTAGTGATTATGTCGTGATCGATCGGCAGTACTTGCAATACCTAAACCCGATCGAAAAGGTCAATTGCATGTACTGTGGTTATTTCAACGGGGTGATCGGCTATGTTCAGGAGGTGGCGGCCAGGACGGAGCACTACTGGTGCCCAATAAAACATGCCAGCAAGCTCAAAACTGTGCATAGTCGCTATCACCAATTTAGCGATTTTGGCGATGCTGATCATTACCACCAACACCTGAGCGAAATCCGCCATCAATTTGACGAGCTTAAACAGCCTCCACAACAATAAATTATTATGGGGCGGTAAATCATTGTCGCACCTCTATCTGAGATATAAATCCATATATTACAAAAAATTAGTAACAATAAAAGCCCCGATAAACAGGGCCTTTGCTTAAATTTTACGTTAGTTGTCTAAGCTGAATCCTTAGAACGGGATGTCATCATCGAAGTCATCAAGATTCGCTGGAGCGCTGTTCTCAAAAACAGGTCGCTGTTGGTCATTGGTAGTACTAGATGTGCCGGCTTCAATTTTCCAACCCTGAAGGTTGTTAAAATAACGACCGTTGTATTCACGACCGCGAATATCGAAGCTGACCGTGACTTTTTGCCCGACTTGCAAGGTATCAAGCAAGCTGACCTTATCTTGAACAAACTCGAGATTGATCTCCTGCGGATACTTACCCTCCTCCACCGTTACAACCATTTCTCGTTTTCTGAACCCACTGCCAAACGTCTGCTCATCTTGAATTAATTTAACTGTGCCGGTTAAATCGTAAGCCACTATCCACACCCTCTATTAGCGAAATATTAGACTCTATGTTATTGATCAGAAGCGAGAGTCCTTTCATTACCCCTAGCTTAACCAGTACGGGGTCAAAAAGCATGAACCGATCGAAAAGGCAGTTGCGACATGCCCGATAGCATCGGGCAGCTAAGAACCTGACCGGTTTGGATTTTCAATCCTCGGCGCGATAGATCGCTATAAGATTGCGGGTTGTTGACTTGTTAATTCAGCATCTTATCTGTGCTTTCTCAATCAACTTATAATTTAAAAACAATAGTATTGCTGATTATCCATTGGCCCTACCATCGACAATCTGATCGAAGTCACTGCTATGGTGGTTTATAGTGCCAGGGGGGCAGGAGAACTCTGTAACGCCAACTAAGCATCACACGCGTCATCCCCTCGCAGGTTTGCGACTGGATCCCAGAAACTGACTACGACCAACGCCTTCGCTATCAGCTTTCAAGTTGATGGTGTCACTAAAAATGAACACTGCTTCAACGCAACAGCATGTAACCCCCTTAATACTAAATCGCCCCACCTTCAGGACATCTGCCGTGCACCTAACGCTATTACCCCTGGCATCATTGCTAGTCAGCTGTTTCATCATGATGCTGGGCAATGGTCTGATCAATATCCTGCTGCCAGTTCGGATGGGGCTTGAAGCGATCAATACCGATACCATCGGCTTGATTTTGTCGCTCTATTTTGTCGGCATGCTGGCTGGGGGGATTTATGCCCGACACCTGATCAGCCGGGCCGGACATATTCGTATGTTTGCTGGCTGTCTTGCGTTGGCTGCAGTCAGCATTCTGATCTGCAGCCTCTATACCGATGCAATGCTGTGGGGCGCCATGCGAATCATTATCGGCTTTTGTAACGCCTGCGCCTTTACCGCGATCGAGAGCTGGCTGAGTGAAAGCGCAAGTAAAGACAACCGAGGAAAAGTTCTAGCCTTCTACCAAGCGGTCATTCTTAGCGCACTGTTTTGCGGACAGTTTTTGATCAACTTTGCCAGCCCCCAAGGTACCGTTCTGTTCGTGCTGAGCGGAATCTTACTCTGCGCCTCTATCATCCCCATTGTGCTCAGCCGTAATAGTGGTCCGGTGGTCGATGAAGTGGAGCCGATGCCGTTGCTTAAACTGTTTAAAATATCGCCGTTGGGCGTAGTCAGCTGCTTTATTTCCGGACTGAGCTATTCGGCAGCCTTTAATATGCTGCCGGTATTTGCTGGTGACTACGGCATAGTCGATTTCCAGTTATCACTCTACATGGGTGCCGCTATCTTGGGGGCTTTTGTACTCCAGTTCCCCATCGGCTACCTGTCTGACCGTTTTGATCGCCGGTCGATCCTGCTAATCATTTTGTTGGTCTCAGTACTGTCCGGTTTTAGTATCACCTTGTTGGCGGAGCTGAACTTGTTCTGGGCGATGTCGGTCGCAACCAGTATCAGTTGCGGCATCATCGCCTGTATCTATCCGCTGAGTATTTCAGAGTCTTTCGATAAACTACGTCAGAGTGAAATGGTTGCCGCGATGGGGTCGATGATTCTGGCCTTCGCTCTCGGCGGCATCATCGGTCCCTACTCGACCGCTCTGGTCATGAAAATGTTCGGCAATGCGTCGCTGTTTGGGGTTTTAGGTGCAATCCAGCTGCTACTAGCAGCCTTTGTGGTGTATCGAATGTTTGCTCGAGAAGCGTTGCCGGTTGAGGATCAAGAGCATTTTGTTATGCAGGGCATGGCTGTAGCGGCAGTAAGTGAGCTCGACCCTCGTACTCAATACCATGAGCCAGAACAGCCCCCTAGCCCTGAGGTAGTGATAGTTACCGACATCGCCGATACCGATCCTGCGGCTGCTGTTAAGATGGCCCGTGCAGTTACAATGTCGATACCCGATCAGGGAGCAGAGATGGTCGGAGCACTGGCGGGTGTGGACGGAATCGACGCGCTACGACTGCATCAGTTAATGTTAAACACCGTCCCCGGGCAAACTCACAACATCACATCTGCGATGGTTTCAGCCACCCCGGCTCTTGCATATCAGCTTCTTAGCCAGGTAGCGCAGTCCGAACCCGATAAACTGGCGGAAGTTGCTGCACAGATAGGTGCTGACAATCCGAAGTTGCGGCTGCAGATGGCACGAATTGCTGTAGAAACAGAGCCTGAATCAGCCATTGAAGTAACCGATTTCTATGCCCATGTACTGGCCGATGAACACGACTCAGTACGTCCGGCGGATCGCGAAGACGACACCAGCCAACAACTAGCGGTCGATCTCGTCTCGCAGATTTCAGATCTGGTACCCGAACAGGCGATGGAGATTGCCTGCACCATGGTTGAAGCGATTCCCGATACCGCGATTAGCGTAGCAACGGAGTACGCAGATACCCTGTCAGAATCGCAAAGTGACGAATCGATCGAAGAGATGATCGAATATATTGATCACATCAACACACCTGAAGAGGCTGTCAGGGAGCTTAATCTGGATGCGGCTGAGTTTGTATCACGCCTGTGTGAAGCGGCACCAGAGCAATCGATGGATATCGCCGGGGCCGTGGTTGAGGCGATGCCCGAGTGTGCCAGCGAAGTGGTTAATGAGATCAGCAAAGGAGATGAATCGGTCGACAATGAGCTGGTGGTAAGTTTGGACGACCGACCTCATCTTGACTGACCTGAAGAGCCCGCTACTAGACCCTCTGTCTATTGCGATCTATTAGGTCACTAGAACATACGAAAGTTTTTCCGACAAATGGCGATGTCATAGCAGCAAGTAGCGCGCCGTAATTGAGATTAAACCGAACTTGCGAGCCAACACCAAGTCGACACCGGCTAGAATCCAGCACCAGATGATCACTGCTGGCTCCGATTATCTCTAGCTCTGAATTCTCTGGCGTGATCCCTTCTACTAGCGTGTCCTGCTGCCCTATTCCCAGTATGCTGCGCTGGATTTCACCCCGTTGGACGAATGTAGGAACACCACCGAATGCATTTTGTGCAATTTCTCCATCGGGGAGTGAGGGTTTTAACTTAGATTCGATCACTTCAGTGACAAGTGTGATCGCATTGCCGTAAAGCCCAGGAATAGCCTGCCGGTTTAGGGTTTCACAACCAAGTAGAATTGCCTCACCCAATCGAATGTTATTGGTTACCCCGATATCAGCAGCATTGTAAAGCCAGTTAAGCGTTGCCGAGTTCCCCCCTGACACCGTGGCAAACTTCAATCCAAACCTGTCCTGCAGCGATACCGCCGTTGCTGAGAGCAACGCCATGTTTGTTGCATCGGGTTTAACACCACTCAAACAAGTCAGATTCGTGCCGATCCCCTCTATCTCTATATTGGGTAGTTTCAGACACTGTTGCACGACCTGGTCAAGATCAGCTAGCAGAAAACCTTCGCGAAGATCACCCAGTTCCACCATCAACAGTACCCGATGGATACGATTTTGGCGCTGAGCGGCTTGTGAAAGACGGCGTATCACCTCCAGTTCGCTATTTAAACTGACATCGGCAAATTCGACTACCTCATCAACCCGGCTCAGCTGGGGGGAACGAAGCAGCCTGAACTGCGCCTCAACACCGGCTTCGCGCATCTTACGAATATTCTCGATGCGCGAATCACCGATTGAATCAACCCCGCCTAGCAACAGGGCATTGGCGACCTCCGGGCTGCCAAGGGTAGCCTTGGTGACCCCCGTAACAGAGACTCCCATAGCTCCCAGATGCTCGGTCAACCGAGCACTATTGTGGCGAATCTTGGACAGGTCAATTTCAAGCCGCGGAGTGACCTCAAAGCTAGGCATGCTTATCCCCACAATCCAGGCTCCGGTGGGTGAACGGTGCTGCCGTCGTAGACCAGACCCTCAGCTCGATCACGGGCTAACAGCAACGGCGCATCGATATCGACCCACCGAGCCTGTTGCGCCAGCAGCAGTGCCGGCGCCATGGCCAGTGAAGTACCGATCATGCACCCCACCATGATCTCAAAGCCTTGGCTCTTGGCTGCTTTTGCCAGTTCGAGCGCTTCGGTCATGCCGCCGGTTTTATCCAGTTTGATGTTAACGACCTGGTAGCGCCCCAATAGTGCTGGTAATGAACTGCGATCGATGCAGGATTCATCTGCACAAATTGGCACTATAGGATCCACCTGTTC
>JBFFKD010000062.1:0-9565 GCA_041555595.1 Motiliproteus sp. | reverse complement strand
GGCGTTGATGTAGGAGTTGCACATATTGTTGCCATCGCCGATCCAGACCGCCGTCTTGCCCTGGATCGAACCACGATGTTCAACGTAGGTCTGGACATCAGCCAGTAGCTGGCAGGGATGGTAATCGTCGGTCAGAGCGTTGATGACGGGCACTTGCGAGTATTCGGCAAAACGTTCTAACTGCTGGTGATCGAAGGTGCGGATCATGATGATATCGACCATCCGTGAGATCACTCGTGCGCTGTCTTCGATTGGCTCGCCTCGGCCCAGTTGGGTATCGCGTGGAGACAGGAAGATGGCACTGCCGCCGAACTGAGCCATGCCCGCCTCGAATGAAACCCGGGTACGGGTCGAAGATTTCTCGAAGATCATTCCTAAGACTTGGTTCTTAAATGGCTCGTATATCGTGGCTTCGTTGCGCATCTCTTTGAGCTGTATAGCTCGCGCGATCAGGCCGGTCAGCTCTTGCGGGCTTAGATCTTTAAGGGTCAGGAAGTGCCGTGGTGCAATTGGGTTGGTCATGGTCATAATAAAATACCTGGCCTTGCGTAAAGCGCGATAGCGTTGCTATAGGAGGCTATAGATAGCACCGGCTAAATTTAACCGGTGCCTTGATAGTTGATGTGAAACGTTTGCTTAATAGCGCCAAACGGATCGCAGGAATTTAAAGTGATCTATTCGTCGGCGACCAGAATCTTGATCAGCTTAGAGACTACGCCGACAATCAGGCTGGCCTCGCTGTCGGTCAGAATCAGTGGCGGCAGCAGTCGGACGATCTTACCGTCGCCGGTGACGTTGAGCAGAATACCCTTTACCTTGGCCAGAACTGTGAGTTCATTGCAGGGCCGGTCCAATTCAAGCGCGATCATCAGGCCTTTGCCGCGGACCTCTTTGACGTAGTCGGCGCCTTGAAATTCGTTTATAAACGCTTGGCGTATCCAGTCGCCCAGCTCGGCAGCGCGGCCGCTGAGGTTGTCGCTTTCGATGGTGTCGATCACCGCGAGTGCCGCGGCGCAAGCCAGTGGATTGCCACCGAAGGTAGAACCATGATTACCGGGCTGCAGAACATCTGCCGCAACGCCACGGGCTAGACAAGCGCCGATCGGTACACCGTTGCCCAGTCCTTTGGCGGTAGTGACGACGTCGGGCAAAATGTCGTTTTGCTGGTAAGCAAAGTAGCTGCCGGTTCGGCCGTTACCGGTCTGAACTTCGTCCAGCATCAGCAGCCAGTTCTGTTCGTCACAGATCTGGCGTAGTCGGTTAAGGTAATCATCGGCGGGAACCTTAACGCCGCTTTCTCCCTGAATCGGCTCGACCAGAATGGCGACTACATTGGTGTTGTTCTTGGCGATGGTGCGGATCGCTTCAACATCGTCGAACGGCGCCCGGATAAAGCCTGGTACCAGCGGCTCGAAGCCAGCCTGGGCTTTGCGATTACCGGTGGCCGTCAGGGTGGCCATTGTGCGGCCGTGGAACGATTGCTCCATGACAATGATTGAAGGGTTGTTGATGCCGCGCTGGTGGCCGTGCAGCCGAGCTAGTTTGATCGCCGCTTCGTTGGCTTCTGCGCCTGAGTTGCAGAAAAAGACATTGTCCATTCCGGACAGTTGGGTCAGTTTTTCAGCCAGCTGCTCCTGCAGCGGGATAGTGTAAAGGTTGGAGGTATGGATTAGGTTGGCTGCTTGCTCGCAGATCGCTTGAGTCACCTTCGGATGTGCGTGTCCCAGTCCGCAGACCGCTATGCCACTAAGGGCATCAAGAAATTTATTCCCCTGTTGGTCATATAGCCAGCTGCCTTCGCCGCGCTCAAAGGCAACCGAGAGTCGGGCGTAGTTGTTCATCAGCGGTGTTGTGGCCATGCTTGGTGCTCCATACAGCGAAGTGATGACGGCAGGCAGCGCACGAGAATCGACCCTGCCAGCAAAAAAAAAGGGCTAATTTTAACTGCCCGGTCGGCTACTTTGCAAACGTAGTCCGATGGTTGTCAAAATAACCCTATTTAAGGCAAGCTGTTGCCAGCAATGATAGGTAGCCAGTATAGCGACTGAAGCGGCCCGTCACTGTGGATTTCAACTATCGGACCTGAGGTAGAGTCGGTCCGCTAAAAAAAGAGTCTGACAAGAATGCTCGGGTTTGATTATAATGGCCGACTTTGTGGTTCGGCTTGATCAGGTTTTGAGCCCAGAGCACGTTTTAACCAAATTGTAATAGGTGAATGAATGTCCGCTGTCATCGATACGATCAAAGAGCAGATCGAAAGCAATAGCATCCTTCTATATATGAAGGGCACGCCCAAGTTTCCGCAATGTGGATTTTCATCGCAGACCGTCCAAGCGGTTATGGCGTGTGGAGAGCGCTTTGCGTTTGTCAATATCCTGGAAAACCCAGAGATTCGCGCAGAGTTGCCTAAATACGCCAATTGGCCGACTTTTCCACAGTTGTGGGTGAAGGGTGAGTTGATCGGTGGTTGCGACATCGTCGTTGAGATGGCCGGTAACGGTGAGCTGGAAACGCTGATCAAAGACGCTGCCGACCCCGCTGAAGCGGCTGAGTAACGGTTTAGAACACTAATTCTGGTTGTTCTGGACTGTCAGGATTGGCGCGTCTGTATAAAGTTGTCTAAATTCAAAGCTACTGATTTTAAGTGATCACGCTGTCACGAGCGTTGAACTGAGTTTTTAACTACCTATCGATTAACTGGAGATACCGATAATGAGCGTACTTGTAGGCAAGCAAGCCCCAGACTTTACTGTTCCTGCCGTATTGGGCGATGGATCTATCGTTGGTGATTTCAACCTGAAGGAGTCGATCAAGGGCAAATACGGCCTGGTATTCTTCTATCCGCTGGACTTCACCTTTGTTTGTCCCTCTGAGCTGATCGCACTGGACCACCGTGTCGAGGCGTTCAAAGAGCGTAACGTTGAAGTGATCGCAGTGTCGATCGATTCCCACTTCACCCACAATGCATGGCGCAACACCGCCATCAACGATGGTGGTATCGGTCCGGTCAAGTACACCATGGCTGCTGATATGAATCATGATATCTGTAAGGCGTACGATGTTGAGTCTGACGGCGGAGTTGCCTTCCGTGGCGCTTTCCTGATCGACACTAACGGTATGGTTCGCTCACAGATCGTTAACGACCTGCCTCTGGGTCGTAACATGGAAGAGTTGTTGCGTCTGGTTGACGCGTTGCAGTTCCATGAAGAGCACGGCGAAGTTTGCCCTGCTGGTTGGCAGAAAGGCGACAAAGGCATGGACGCATCACCTGATGGTGTTGCTAAGTACCTATCTGACAACGCTGATCAACTGTAACGGTTGAATAAGCGCCAAGTCTGAAAAAGCCCGCACAAGCGGGCTTTTTTGTGTTCGGGTGTTTTGGTTGGTGGCAGGTTTAGGTTAGTCGCCGTGATCCTGGTCGCGTAACACCATGTCCCAGCCACCCAGCTCTTTCCAGCGGTTGACGATTAGGCTGAATAGCTCGGCGGTGCGCTCGGTGTCGTAGGCGGCTGAGTGGGCCTGGCGATTGTCAAAATCGATTCCGGCGACTTCGCAGGCGCGAGCCAGCACGGTCTGGCCAAAAGCCAAGCCAGCCAGCGAGGCGGTATCGAAGCAGGAAAATGGATGGAATGGGTTGCGTTTGATCTCGGTGCGCTCGCAAACGGCGTTGATAAAGCTTAGGTCGAAGGCGGCGTTATGGCCGACCAGAATTGCCCGTTTGCAGCCATGGGCTTTGAGCGCTTTGCGGATCGGTTTGAATATATGCTCGAGAGCCTCTTTCTCATCGATCGCGCCGCGTAATGGGTTGAACGGATCGATACCGGTAAACTCCAGCGCTGCTTTTTCTAGATTGGCCCCTTCAAACGGCATGACGTTGCATTCGACGCTTTGGTCGGGGATCAGCATCCCCTCTTCATCCATAGTCAGCAGCGAAGCCGCTACCTCGAGTAGGGCGTCGGTCTGGGGATTGAAGCCGGCGGTCTCGACGTCGATCACGACCGGCAAGTAGCCACGAAAGCGCTGCGACATCAGCTGCGCGATGGGGTTTAAACGATTGGCCACAGAGGGATCCTTGTTAGCGACAGATTAAGCGTCGATTACACGCCAGTTGATAGTTTCACCCGCGCGTAGCGGTACGATCGGCTGAGAGCCGAACTGAAGTTGTGACTGTTGAGTCCAGCTTTGCTGCTCTAGCACGATGGTGTCGCTGTTACGAGGCAGGCCATAGAAATCGGGGCCGTTGAACGCGGCGAAGGCTTCGAGTTTGTCCAGTGCCCCCATCGATTCAAATGCTTCGGCGTACAGTTCAATCGCAGAGGTTGCGCTGTAGCAGCCAGCGCAGCCGCAGGCGTTCTCTTTCGCTGATTGAGCGTGTGGTGCCGAGTCGGTGCCAAGGAAGAACTTGCGGCTGCCTGACGTGGCGGCTTCCAGAAGTGCTTGCTGGTGGATGTTGCGCTTGAGAATCGGTAGGCAGTATAGGTGCGGCTTGATACCGCCGACCAGCATGTCGTTGCGGTTGTAAAGCAGGTGTTGTGGCGTGATGGTGGCAGCCACGTTATCACCAGCGGCGGCGACAAACTCGGCTGCATCCTTGGTGGTGATATGTTCCAGCACGATCTTGAGATCGGGAAAACGCTCGACGATAGGTCGCAGTTGCTGCTCGATAAAGATCTTCTCGCGCTCGAAGATATCGATCTCCGCGGCCGTCACTTCACCATGGACCAGCAGGGGTAGGCCGATCTTTTGCATCATCGCCAGGGCTTCGAAGATGTTGTCCAGCCGGGTGACGCCTGAGTCTGAGTTGGTGGTCGCACCGGCCGGGTACAGTTTGGCGGCGAAGACCTGGCCCGATTGCTTGGCTTTCAATAACTCGTCGGCGCTGGTGGTATCGGTCAGGTACAGCGTCATCAGTGGATCGAAGCTGCGTTTGGCTGGCATCTGCGCCAGAATACGCTGCTGGTAGGCGAGTGCTTGCTCGGTGGTGGTGACCGGAGGGGTTAAATTTGGCATGACAATGGCCCGGCCAAAGTAACGCGCCATGTCGGCGACGGTGTCTTTGAGGACTTCGCCATCGCGAAGGTGAACGTGCCAGTCGTCTGGGCGGGTGATTTCGAGGCGTTGCATTGGAGTCCTTGATTAACCAGGTCGTTGCGGCGGATTTTATCAGTGTGCCAGAGCTCCGGCCACCGATTCGTTGTGGTTGTGACGATAAGAGGGGTTAAAGTTTTGGCTTTGGTGGGCGAAAAAAATAGAATAGACCTTCATTGTCGCTAACTACTGGCCCGTCCATGCTTTTTTCGCGTTTCAATATCACCCTGTCATTTGTGGTTCTGTTAGCGCAGGTCTGGCTTGTGCCAGCCCAGGCGGTGACGTTTCAGGCACCGCTGGATCAGACCCAGTGGCAGCTTGAATCATCACGCTTCGCCTGTACGTTGACCCATTCGATCCCTGATTTCGGGACTGCTGCATTCGAACGCCGCGCTGGTGAACCGTTGGAGTTTGTTCTTAACTCGCCGCAGGCCGAGTTGTTGGGGCGAGAAACGTTGATTGTGGCCGAGTCGCCACCCTGGCATCCGGGGCGACCAACCCGTCAGTTGGGCGTGATTAGCGATGCGGTCAAGAGTCAGACGCTACGGCTGGATCCGCCGATCGCTAAAGATATTCTGACTTCGTTGTATCAAGGCCAATCACCGGCTCTGAGCAACAAGAGTTGGTACGGTACCGAAACGCCGGTGAAGGTGGCGATCTCGTCGGCCAATTTCCAGCAAGCTTATGGCGGCTATCTCAGTTGTGTCGCAGAACTGCTGCCGGTTAACTTTCAGCAGATTGCCCGTTCGGCGGTGTTGTTCCCGTCTGCACAGTGGCGTTTGTCTGACTCGACCAAAAAGCGGCTTGATCTGGTGGCGATGTATGTCAAAAACGATCCCAGTGTGACCTCGGTCTTTGTTGATGGTCATTCGGATAATATGGGGCGGCGGCTTGCTAACCGAGACTTGTCGCGGCAGCGGGCTGAGGCGGTAACCCGCTACTTTGCCAAAATCGGCCTGTCCGAAGAGATGATCACTACCCGTTATCATGGTGAGCGTTATCCGGTGGTTAAGAACAACAGTCCGAAAAACCGTGACCGTAACCGCCGGGTGACCATCCGGTTGGAGCGGGGCGAATAACACACGATGTCGACCGCGTGCGTTACCTTGATGCAGCTTGGTTCTGCCTGTTTGCCCCCTCTTATTTTGGATAGCTAATGATGAATCAATCCGGGTGCTGTCCCGGTTGAAGTTTTTGCGTGTATAATTCGCCGATTGTGTTGGTTGATCCCGGTTGCGACCTGTCGAAGTCGAGCCGATGACGGAGTGAGTAATGTCTGATATTAAGAAAATCGTACTGGCCTATTCCGGCGGTTTGGATACGTCGGTAATTGTTAAATGGCTGCAAGAAACCTACAGCTGTGAAGTGGTCACTTTTACCGCTGACTTAGGTCAGGGTGAGGAAGTTGAGCCTGCACGAGCTAAAGCCGAAGCGCTGGGCGTCAAAGAGATCTATATCGAAGACCTGCGTGAAGAGTTCGTCCGTGACTTCGTGTTCCCGATGTTCCGTGCCAACACTATCTACGAAGGTGAGTACCTGCTGGGTACTTCGATCGCTCGTCCATTGATCGCCAAGCGATTGATCGAAATCGCCAACCAGACTGGTGCTGATGCAATCTCGCATGGTGCTACCGGTAAGGGTAATGATCAGGTGCGGTTCGAGCTGGGTGCCTACGCACTGAAGCCGGGTGTTCAGGTGGTTGCACCTTGGCGTGAGTGGGATCTGAACTCGCGTGAGTCGTTGATGGCATACTGCGCAGAGCATGGTATCGAGGTCGACTTCAAGAAGAAAGGCACCAAGTCACCGTACTCGATGGATGCCAACCTGCTACACATCTCCTATGAAGGCGGCGTGTTGGAAGATACCTGGGCTGAAGCCGAAGATGATATGTGGCGCTGGAGTGTTTCTCCCGAGCAGGCCCCCGATAAGCCGACGTACATCGAATTGACCTACCAGAAGGGCGATATCGTTGCCATCGACGGTGAGCCGATGAGTCCGGCGACTGTGTTGGAGTACCTCAATAAGGTAGGTGGCGATAACGGTATTGGCCGGTTGGATATCGTCGAGAACCGTTTTGTTGGCATGAAGTCGCGCGGTTGTTACGAAACGCCTGGCGGCACCATCATGATGCGGGCGCACCGGGCGATTGAATCGATTACCCTCGATCGTGAAGTGGCGCATCTTAAAGATGAGCTTATGCCGCGTTACGCTAAGATTATCTATAACGGTTTCTGGTGGTCGGAAGAGCGTAAGATGTTGCAGTGCATGATCGATTACTCGCAGCGTAACGTTAACGGCCAGGTTCGCCTGAAATTGTACAAGGGTAATGTTGATGTGGTGGGTCGTAGCTCCGATGACAGTCTGTTCGATGCCTCGATTGCGACCTTTGACGATGATGCTGGTGCTTATGATCAGAAAGATGCGGCCGGCTTTATCAAGCTGAATGCATTGCGGATGAAGATCGCTGCCAGCAAGGGTCGTAACCTGCTGGAAGACTGATTGTTGTGGGTGTAGAAAGGCCCTGATTCGTCAGGGCTTTTTTGTATTTAGGCGATATTATTAAATCGACTTTGAATATCGTTTGAGTGCGCTGCAGTTTTTGCTATTGTCGCTCTGTTAATGCTGTATGTTTAAGTTGTTGATCAATTAGTCAGGCGGTTCTTAAGTATGGCGGCTCTTCTTGCCGAAAAATCAGTCTTGATCGTAGCCAAGAAGCTTGATGCTCTAGGCACGTTGCGCTCGCTCGTCAGCGAATTGGGTGCGGCTGAGGTGCAGGTCGCGTCATCGGCAAACATGGCCTTGAGTCTGATGCGGATGCAACCGTTCGACTTCTGTTTTATCGAGCATTGGCTTGGTGACGATGAGAAGAGTGGCTATCAGGTGGTTGAAGAGTCTATTCGTGAAGGGCTCAAGCGCGCGGTCGATACTCAGATCCTGATTATGCCTGAGGGCAGTGCCGGCATCGCTAACGATTCACTGGAAAGCTTCGCTGAGTCGTTTTTCGTCAATCCGATCGATATCAAGCTGTTTAAAAACCGGCTCGAAAAGCTGATCAAATTGAAGCAGGCGGTGAGCCCGGCTGAGCAGATGATTGATGCCGGCGATTTTGGCAAAGCGCTGCAGTTACTCGAGCAGATGTTGCGCAAGTTCCCATCATTGGCACCTTACTTGAACCGGTTGCAGGGGCGGTTGCTGGTTGCTACCGAAAATTATGCCGACGCGGTTAGACTGTTCGATCGGGTGGTGGCCGACCGGGGGGCCTCATGGGCTTATATGGGGCTGGGGATCTGTGCGTACCGCCAAGCGCAATACGCCGATGCGATGGCACACTTTAATCTCGTATTAGAACGTTCGTCCGATAGCATCGAGGCGTTTGATTGGTTGTCGAAGATTTATCGCGCTATCGGTCGCAATCAAGACGCTCAGAAGTTACTTGAACGGGCAGTTAAGCTTCAGCCTACGGTGCCGGTACTGCAGTCCGATCTGGCCAATGCTGCCAGCGAGAACAGTAACTGGGCGGTTGCGATCGAGGCATTTCGCCGCGCGGTTAAATACGCACGTCACTCCTGTCATCAGCAGCACAGTAACTATTTTGGGCTGGCACGCTGCTTACAGACGCAGGTCTCTCAGCACGGAGGTCCTGGCTCTTCACGGGCCGAGCAGGAAGCGGTGCGGACGCTCGAAGATGTGGTGTTCGAATATCAAGAAGATCAGCTGATTCGATTCAAATCACGGCTGATGACCTCCGAAACCTACAAGCTTTCTGGTGATATTCGTCGGGCCAATTCAGCCGCTAAAGATGCTTTCGAGGTCTATAAGAATCTCGATGACAGCCAGCAGGCTGAAGAGCTGGATAACCTGCTAGAGGGGGTTGAAGGGACTAACTTGCAGGCGGTGGCCGAAGAGTACAAGGCCGACTTCAGCCGCCGGGTGTTTACCGAAACCGAGTGGGGCCGAAATAACCTCCAGGGGATGGGGTTTTATCGAAAAGGTCGGTTTGAGGAAGCGTTTGGTTGCTTTCTCAAGGCGATGGAAACTGTTCCCAACAGCCCGAGCGTGTTGCTCAATTTGGTCCAAACCGCGTTCGAACTGGTGCAGCAGCACCCGGAAAAATCCTCTGAGGTGTTGTCGGTCTGCAACGATAAACTGCTGAGTGTCAGTATTGGCGCGATGAACTCAAAACAGCAGGAGCGTTTTCGCGCTCTCAGTGCCCGCCGTGCCGCTCTGGCCGCTCCAGATATGCTCGAGCGCTAATCGACACCTGATTGGGTAGCGGCTTGTCAGTGTTCATACCCTTCCTGTTTTTACGGTTCAATATTTCCCTCTTTCGTTAACGACCTATACTTTTACTGAGTGCTGCGGTTGTGGTCGCTGGTTGGCCAGCGCTGGCGATCGTTAAGTGTTCTAAGCGAGTGGAAGCAAGTCGGAGGTGCGATGTTGCATGTTGCGGTGCTAGAGCCTGATAGGGGGTTGGCAG
>JBFFKD010000061.1:0-9616 GCA_041555595.1 Motiliproteus sp. | reverse complement strand
TGGTTGCTTGGGTGCGCTCGCGAATAGCATTGCCGTTTGGTCTTTTGGCGATTTAGGGATTACCAAAGCATTCGATGTTTCTATTGCCCCATCGTTAACTCCAGGCTGGCTATATCCCAGAATTGTATGGGGTGGTATTTGGGGGCTTCTTTTCATCCTTCCAATGATGCAGTCAAAGATGCTGTTGAAAGGTACCGTCCTGAGTCTATTGCCAACTGCCGTTCAGTTACTTGTTGTATTCCCACTTAAAGCTGACAAAGGGATAGCTGGGATTGAGCTTGGCTTATACACACCAATGTTCGTCTTGTTTTTCAACTGGATCTGGGGCGTTATCACGGCGTTAACGATAAAGTTAGCAAGGTGAATTAAGATAGGTGAAGAGCTCTCCGTCGATGTGACTAGAACTTCAGATCACGCGTGACAATGCCAAATTACGGCGTTCAAAACCTTAGCTGTTCCGAACCGAACCGTATGCCTGCGAACTATAGTTGGTGGCTTACGTTTCAGACTCTGTTTTGCTCGCGCTGACTCGGCCACACTAACGATAGTGCTCCTTCAAATATGCCAGATAGCATCTATACTCAGTTTGTAGCTCAGATTCCGCATTGACTACAAATCGCCCCATAGGCGTCACCAAAATCCTAACTATGGGGCTTTTCTTTGCGCTCCAAAAACTATCCTCCGAGCTTGCCCTATAAATTCAGTCAACTCTGATGATATATCGCACTGCAGCAATATAGGAATTACTCCTATAGTTTGCGTGGCTTTACAGGCATAAAATGGTTGCCAAGCTACAAGGACACATTGGATGTGCCATCAAAAGGAATTGGTGGGTAGCGGTGAAGGAATCAAGTAAAAGAAGCTGCCATTGAAGGCGGCTTTTTTGCGTTTAGGGCGACGCTAAATGAGGCAGGCTTAGATAAAGGCTGGTAAAGAGCAGAGCTAATCTATCGATTAGCATAGGCTATGCTGTTCGCCGTCGCGATCAGTCAAACCCTTAAACAGGCCTGCTAGCAGCGGATAGAGATCGCTAGAGAGGCTGGCGCAAAGCAAAAATCACAGGCCCGCCAGCACGCGAAGATGAATATCTTCCCCTTTTACATGGCCGATCAGCCATTCTTTAAGAAATACTAATGTTTCATGCCCGAGTAGGAGTGGATTTGTCCTAAATTCTTGAAGCTGTTTTTCTAGCTCGTGACAGAAATATGCATGCTCTTGACTATGAATCGCTAGCCGAGGATGCCCATGCTTTTTCATCAGTTCCTCTTCTGCTTGGAAGTGTACGTGTGTGTATGAGATTAAGGCTTTCAATGCACGGCCAATTTTTTTGCTGCCATGGCCCTCAATAACGGCATGAGATACATCGTTAGTTAAATCTATGAGATAGCGATGGTGTTCGTCTATCGTATCAATGCCCACAGATAACGAGTCATCCCAATTAAAAAACGCATTGTCCTGTAGGGGTATCGCTGGAAAACTCAGTTTTTCATCGGGGTTTATCACTTCATCTCGATAAAGCTCTTTCACGCGAAGAATTTCAGGCAGAGTTTTTAGAAATGCTTTAACAACACTCGGATCAAAGTGTGAACCTGATTGTTGCTCTATATATTGCCGTGCTTTGCTGACGGGCCATGGCTCCTTGTAGGGGCGCTTTGATGTAAGTGCATCAAAAACATCGGAGACAGCACAGATTCGTGAGTAAAGAGGGATATCTTCCCCTATTAAACCAGAAGGGTAGCCGGACCCATCCCATTTCTCATGATGGCCTATCGCAATAGAACGCGCATCCCTCATTAATTGGGTTTCACCGGATAAGATGGTTCTTCCAATCTCGGTGTGAGTTTTCATCAAGCGATATTCATCATCGGTTAGAGGTCCTGGCTTTAACAGAATTGCGTCAGGAATTCCGATCTTACCGACATCATGCATCGGAGCGGTAAGGCGGATGCTTTCTTGTACTTCAAAAGCAAGGTCCAGCCCCTTGGCGATGATAGCGGCGTATTCACTCATACGCAGAATATGGCGACCCGTTTCTTTGTCCTTATATTCGGACGCAATGCCAAGCTTTTGTACCACTTCCAGTCTGGCTTCTTCGAGTTCTAGCTCTCGAAGTTCAACGATCTCTTCGGTTATTAACCGACAAAGGGCATTAGAGATAATGCTAGCTAACACTTTCAATGTACCGATTTGCTGGCTGGAAAAGTTGCCCGAGCGGGTGGTTGATAACGCGATCACTCCCAGCTCTTGATCCCCCGAAATAAGAGGGATTAATAAGAAGGGGCCAGCCCCTTGGAGAACGCCGAGTTCGCAATGCAATACGGCTGCTTGTTGCGTTTCTAATACCAGCCGGCAAGCGCAGTCGCCTTTGTTGTTTCTGCAACTAGTTAGGCTGTTTTCTACGGCAAATCCTTGCACGACTGCAGGGATGAATTGTGACTGGTGTTTTAGCAGCAGGGCGCTTTTGTCTCCAGTTTCAAGCCATGCAGTTTCGCTCATGATCGACGTCACTTTCTGGAGAAGACGGTTGGTGCTTACTGGGCTAGCAGCTGTAGCCAGCATTGCTGAAAGAAGGCTAGAGTCATCCATGATAATTTCAACCTAAATGATTAATTATCAATAAATATATAGACTTTAGAGAACAAATAAAACAGCGCGTTGTATTTATTAGGCGTTGAAGGGTGAACGTGCATCGATAGGGGCTCAGGGCCTGCTTAGAAGGTAATCTCCCCTAGCGGTGAAGGAATCAAGTAAAAGAAGCTGCCATTAAAGGCGGCTTTTTTGCGTTTAGGGTAACGCTAAATAGGACTGGTTTAGGTAAAGGCTCTGGTACAGAGCAGCTAGCGCCAGCAGTAAAAACAGCACCCCGCTGAACTGATGGATCAGCTTGAGTGGCAAGCGTTTCAGCAGCCGCTGCCCCACACTAATCCCCAGCGCCGTGGTTGCCAGCAGCGCCAGGGTTGAACCTGCCCATACAAGAAGACCTTGATAGGTCGAAGCAAGACCTGCCACGGCAAGTTGGGTTTTGTCGCCAAACTCGGCTGCGAAGATCATCAGCAGTGCCGTGATGAACAGGCTGTGGCTGGTCCGAATCAGGCTCTCTTCGCTCTCATCCCCGTCATCGAACAGCAGTGACTGAACACCAAAGAACGCGAATAAGCCTGCCACGATAAGCGCCAGCCAAAAGGCCGGTATCCAGGCCGCGACCGCCGCACCGAATAAGATAGCGAGCAGGTTTAGCACTGAAAAGGCTGCCACCGCACCGAACAACACCGGCCAGGGTCGATGTTTGGCCGCCAGCGTCATGCAGACTAACTGGCTCTTATCGCCAAACTCAGCCAGAAATATCAGCATAAACGATGCGCCAAAGATCGACAGCAGCTCGGCTAGGGGAGTGGAGGTCAGTTCCATCTAGGGTGCTCGACAGTCAGTACGGGTTATAAGCCGGCAAATGCGGCGATCAGGCCAATCAGACCGCCGAATACACCGCCCCACACGACCAGCCAGCCAAGGTGCTTGCGAATCATGCTGGAGATGATCTGTTTGACCAGTTGCGGGGTTAACTCATCAAGACGTTGGCTGACCACTTGCTCTACCTGTGCGTTGATCTGTGACAGGCTGTCCGGCTGCTCCAGCTCTTGACGTAACAGCTCGATAAACTCCTGTTCGGTCGTCATCAGCTCCAGTTTTGCTTTGGCTTTCTCTTTAAAGGGCTCGCGCAGCGGTTCGATCACGGCAATACCGCCGACCATGGTCAGCATGCTGCCCAGCGATGACTCTTCAATCGATGTAACCAATGCATCAAACAGAGGATTCAGGTCGAGTTTTTCGATCACCGGTGCCAGGTGAAGATCGGGTTGCACGCCATTTTCAGCTTTCAGGAAGCGGTCGATATTCTCGGCAGTGAAAAACTGCTCCATGATCAGCGTCTTGATTCCGAGCTTAAACTCTTCGAAGCGGCTTGGAATAACGCCTGAGCCGTACAGCCCAGGGATCTTTTCGAACAGCATGTGCACGGCCAGCCAGTTGGTCACGGCACCGGAGAGCGCAAACAGGCCTACTGTCAGCATGATTGGTTGCTGCATCAGGTAGCCTGCGAGGGTCAGGCCAAAAGCGATTAGATTGGTGATTAGGCTTTTATTCATCATGTTCTCGAAATTAAAAAGGCAGTAACGGCTCAGGAGCGGCCTGATTTGAAGGCGTCTCGATCAGCTTTGCGGGTAAGGAGATATGACTGGTTTTCGATGAGGCTGCCATACTGCTTGGATAGGCTATGACCATGCGATCGAAGTCGCATAGTGGGTCGGATATAACGTGTTGATTCTATGGGGATGGTGGGCCCTACTGGACTTGAACCAGTGACCGATCGATTATGAGTCGAGTGCTCTAACCAACTGAGCTAAGGGCCCCCACGGACCAACTTTTCTTTTGTACTGCCCTGATGCTCAAATAATAAGCTCGAGCGATAGGCTTCTAAAAGAGCGCGGATTATAGCGGGGAGTCGGGCGCTAGCCAAGTCTCGTATGTAATCTATCGCGAGTCGACAAACTAACAACGGTTCAATGTTGTTTAACGGGGGACTAGGGGTTATCGATGGAGAAGTATTGATAATAGGTTTCTATGGCTTCGATCCTGTTGCAGGTAACGGTTCTATTATTGTTCTTGGGGCTGGTTTGTTGCGCGGGTATTGATGACAATAGGTGCTGATATTTATCAACATCTACTTGGGTGTTGTTAAGGTGGTTGTTATAAAAAAATTCGGCGCTGATCTTGCGTTCGGATCATTTGTACAGAGGTAGCCATGGATAGGCCGGGTAGAGTTTACGGCTGGGTTTTTATTGTTTATCTGCTGTGCGCGCAGCTGACTTCGTTGCTGTCGCTTGCACCCGGTTCGGCCGCGCCTGTCTGGCCTGCGGCGGGGGTGGCGCTGGCAGCTGTGCTGCTGTACGGCAATGGGGCCGCCATTGCTATTTTTCTAGCCGAGTTCTTATTCCTCTGGTTTACTTCTGAGGTCGATCTAGCCTGGTTTCAAGTTTTATTCATCAGTACCGGAGGGGCGCTGCAACCCCTGCTCGGCGCTTGGCTGGTGCGGCGTTTTGCAGCGTTTCCTAATTCTTTGGCGACCTTTGCTGACGTTACTCGGTTCCTGTTCTGGGGCGGTCTAGTGGCTACGTTAGTCGGAGCTAGTGTTACGACCGGGATGCTGTGGCAGCAGGGATTTGATGCGGCGACTCCTCCTCTGGCGTTGACCTTTTACTGGCTTAGCTGGTGGGTTGCTGATGCGGCAGGGGTTTGCTTGGTGACCCCTGTGTTGCTGGCTTGGCTGTCACCGAGGGTTGAACTCTGGCGTCCGCGACGTTGGAGTATCACCGGTTCGACGGCGGTCATGTTGCTATTGCTGGTGGCGTTGGTTGGTGTGAATCGCTACTGGGAGCAAGGGCGACTACAGGCTCGGTTTGAGCATGACAGTCAGATCCAGTATCAGGTGATTACCCAGTTTTTTGAGCAGCAGGTTAACCTGCTTCACACGTTGCGCGACTTCTATCAGGCATCGAAGTCGATTGATCGGCAGGAGTTCAGGCGCTTTGCCGGACCGTTGATGGCGCGCAGTCCTGGAGTGGATTCGCTATCGTGGAATCCGTTGGTCGGATGGCAGCAGCTTTCTGAGTTTGAGCAGCAGATGCAGCAGCAGGGCTACGCCGGCTTCCAGATAAACGAGCGCGATGACCGGGGGCGATCTGTTGCCGTATCGCAACGCGATGAGTACGTGGTGGTCGCCAGTATCGAGCCTAGGTTGGCCAATCAGCATTCTCTGGGTTACGACTTGTATTCGGATCCTGAGCGCAAAGCGGTGTTGGAGCTGTCCCGACAAACGGGACGGGTGAGTGCTAGTCGTTTACAGGTTGGTCGTGAGGGCGGCGATCGTAGCGGTCTGTTGCTTAGTCTTCCCGTGACGATGATGGATGCTGCTGATGTGGCTGAATCGTTGTTGCGTGGTTATGTCATCAGCGAATTAAGGCTGGATTACCTGTTACGTCAATTGCTGGATGAGGGGCTTCCTGTCGGGCTGGAATATCGGTTGTCTGATGTTAACTCCGCTGTTCAGGGCGTGTGGATCGGGTTGTCTCCTAACTCCTCCTTACAGTCGGATGATTGGGTCTTTAGTCAGCGATTTGAGTTTGAGTTCGCTGAGCGCGGCTGGGTGATGGAGGTCATGGCTGGCCCTGACTATGTCTCCGCTAACCATCATCTGTCGGCCTGGCTTGTTGTGTTGTTAGGGCTGCTGGTGGCTGTTTTGGTGGGCGGACTTGCTACTTTGCTCAGTGGTCGAGAACAGCTGTTGCGAGGGTTGTTAGAGCAGCAGTCGGCGGCACTGCAAGAGGGAGGGGAGCAGTTGCGGTTAACTCAGTTTGCGATGGATCATATGACTGTGGGGGTCTATCTGATCGATCAGCAGGCGCAGCTGGTCTACGTCAATAATGCCGCATGTCGGGAGTTGGGCTATCAGCACGATGAGTTGATCGGTATTGGGCTGGGCGAGCTTAATCCGGGCTTTGTGCATGAGCGCTGGGGTGATCACTGGCAGCGCCTCAAGCAGGAGCAGTCACTGCAGTTTGAGACAACTCACCGAACCAAAAAGGGTGATGAGATCACTGTTGAAGTGATTGCTAACTATTTTGAATACGATGGGGCACCCTATAACTTGGCTTTTGTACGAGATGTCAGCTCGCACCAAGCGTACCGCGATGAGCTGCGTCAGCTATCAGCGGCGATCGAGCAGAGCCCGGTATCGGTTGTTATTTCCGATCTCGATGGGGTCATCGAATATGTCAATTCGGCTTTCTTAAGGGTTACCGGTTACCCTAGAGAGGACGTAATAGGGAGCACGCCACGAATGTTGCAGAGTGGGTATACCACGCCGCAGCAGTATGCCGAGATGTGGCGGGTCTTGCGCTCGGGTGGCAGCTGGTTTGGTGAGTTTTGTAATAAGCGTAAAGATGGCAGTCTGTTTTGGGAATCGGCATCTATTACGCCTGTTCTTGATGACCAGGGTGAACCCACACACTATCTGGCGGTGAAGGAGGATATCACTGCCAGTCGGTTGGATCGGGAGCGGTTGCGACACAGCGAGCAGATGCTCAAGCGGGCTCAGAGCCTTGCCCATATCGGCAGTTGGGAGTTGGACTTCGTTTCTGGTCAGTTACGTTGGTCTGATGAAACCTGTCATATCTTTGGTATTGCGCCGGGAAGCTCGCTGGATTATCAGGGCTATCTTGATTTTGTCCATCCAGATGATCAGGAGCGATTGGATCAGGCTTGGTTGGCGGCGCTGGATGGCGAAAACTACGATATTCAGCATCGAATTCAGGTACAGGGAGTGATTAAGACGGTACATCAGCGGGCTGAATTTGAATTTGATAGCCAGGGTGATGCGCTGCGTGGGGTGGGGACTTTTCACGATATTACTTATCGAAAGCAGGCTGAAGAGGCTCTGCTACAAAGCGAGCAGCGCTACCGGTCGCTGGTAACGGCGCTGTCCGAAGGGGTGGTGTTACGCAATGCCGATGGTCGGATTGAAGCATTTAATCCAGCTGCTCGGCATATCATGGGTGATGCATTACTGCTATTACAGCAGCATGGCCCCGGTTATGAAGGGGTCAAGTTCTACAGTGAAAGTGGCGAGTTGCTGGACTTAGCAGATGACCCATCGATGATTACGTTGGCCACCGGTAAACCCTGTCGCGGAGTGATTGTCGGTTTGGATCAAGCTGATGGTGAGTCGGTTTGGTTAAGTATCAATACCGAGCCGCTGTGTGATCCTGGCCAGCAAAAACCTTACGCTGTGGTGATCTCGTTTCAAGATATCAGCCATCGACGTCAGATTGAAAGAGAGCTGCATCAGCTGGCGACTACCGATGTACTGACTGGCTTGTTGAACCGACGTGCCAGTACCCAAGCGATAGAGCAGGAGCTGGCATTGTGCAGGCGGTTGCCGTCACATCAGAGTGCGTTATTGCTGATGGATATCGATCACTTCAAGTCGGTCAATGATCGCTACGGTCATGCTGCGGGAGATCAGGCGCTGGTGCATCTGTCTGATCTGATTCGATCGACCCGGCGCGAGATCGATATGGCGGGGCGTTGGGGGGGGGAGGAGTTTGTGATGCTGCTGCCTGGTACCACTATCGAGGGGGCCGCCGCGTATGCCGAGCGGTTACGGCAGCAGCTGGCAGAGTTGCCAATCGAATACCAAGACGCGGTAATTAAGATGACAGTCAGTATTGGGTTGGTGTTGCTCGATCCGCAAGAGGGTCAATTCGAGTTGGCGTTGGTGAGAGCTGATAAAGCGATGTATCACGCCAAGAGTAGTGGTCGCAACCGAGTGGTGCTGGGATCAGAGGTTCCCGACGTTGATGCTTCTGCGCCGATCGGTGCCGAGTTGGAGCAGGGTCCACCAGCTGAGCAGGAACGCAGTTAATGGCATACGATATAGAAAATCGCTTGGTGGTGGGATTGGCGTCGAGTGCGTTGTTCGATCTGGATCAGTCTGACGCGGTGTTCCGGGATAAGGGCGAGCGGTCTTACCGAGTCTATCAGCGCGATAATCAGAACCTGCCGCTCAAGCCGGGAGTGGCATACCCGTTTGTCCGGCGCCTGCTGGCGTTAAATCAACTCGATCCCGATAATCCGCCTGTTGAGGTGGTGTTGTTATCGCATAATGATCCTGACACCGGGCTACGAGTGTTTAAGTCGATTGAGCATTATGGATTGGGGATCTCTAGAGCGGTTTTTTTGCAGGGGCGCTCGCCACACGACTTTATTCCGGCCTTCAATATCAGCTTGTTTCTGACCGCTAACGAAGAGGATGTGCAGCAAGCGGTGGCGTTGGGTTTTCCGGCCGGATTGGTGCTTAGGTCGCATGCCGGCGATGATCTGGCCGATGATGAGCTGCGGTTGGCGTTTGACTTCGACGGGGTGCTGGCCGATGACGAATCGGAGGCGGTTTATCAGGGTGGTGACCTGGAAAAGTTCAAGCAGCACGAAGTCGATCATGTTGATGTGCCTCATAATCCGGGGCCGTTAAAAGAGTTTTTGTCTAAAATAGCTCAGATCCAGCAGTTGGAGCAGCAGCGCGCCGAGCAGGATCCTGACTATGCTCCCAAGTTGCGGTTGGCGATTGTCACTGCCCGCAGTAATGCTGGAGTCGTTGTCCTTGCCGTCTCCTGCCATCTTGCCGCAATCGGTCGGATCATTGAAATCATTATCGGAACACGACACGTGGAACACGGATGTCCCGGTCACGTCACCGCTGATTTCAACTTCAACGTCGTTATTGTCGAACGGCCCGAAGAAGGTCGCCTCCTCACCATTGCTGACCGTGACCGTGTTGTTCGGACCAACGGCCGTAATCGTGCCGGTACCGGCCCACACCAGCGTGAACTCCTCGAGCTTGCCGCTGCACTTGTCGAAGTCCGCGGCAGGCGCAGGCACGACGCTGCAGAACTTGTCGAGTGTCAGGTTGCACTCGGGCGGCGGCGGCGGAACGACGCCGCAGTCGCGATCGAGGTTGATCGCGCGCGAGGCGGTCAGGTCGGTGCATGCCGTGATGCCGTCTGGC
>JBFFKD010000060.1:0-9663 GCA_041555595.1 Motiliproteus sp. | reverse complement strand
TGGTCGGATCTGAGGGGGGGCTAAGGGGTGTTGCTGATAACGGTTGGTCTGGTCTGCTGATAAAGCGGTCTTTAGGTGTTTGTTGTTTCTAACTAGTGTTTTTGGTGTTACTTGCGAAGCGCTTGGGTGCGATTTGTCAGGTGCTGATTAATGGTTTGGATTTAAGCGTAAAAACCGAGTTATAGCTTGTTATATAAGCCTTTGGGCGAGTGGATATTCGGACTCCAGATCTTTATAATTACGCGATTTTTTTAGTTGGGCCCAGCTGGGAAGAAGGGAAAGTATCTTCATAGAAAAGGTGCTTTTTTTCTCTATGGGTCTGAAATATAAGGCTTTTGATTGGGTGAGGCGCATGATCAAGATCACAAAAGGTCTGGATCTACCTATAGCTGGAGCACCGAAGCAAACCATCGTTGATGGCTTGCAGGTGAATTCGGTTGCCATTATCGGTTCAGATTATGTTGGTATGAAGCCAACAATGTCTATCCGAGAAGGCGATCGGGTTAAGCTCGGCCAGGTGATTTTTTCCGATAAGAAAACGCCAGGTGTCAAATACACCGCTCCAGCAAGTGGAGTAGTGTCTGCGATCAACCGTGGTGAGAAACGTGCATTGCAGTCTGTTGTTATCGATGTTGATGGTGACGATGCAGTAGAGTTCGCCAAGTACGATGCGGCACAGGCAACACGCGAGCAGATCGTGGAAAACCTGGTTGAGTCAGGTCTTTGGACCGCTCTGCGGACACGTCCGTTCAGTAAGGTTCCTGCTCCAGAGAGCAAGCCGAACTCGATCTTTATCACGGCGATGGATACCAATCCATTGGCGGCGGATCCTGCGGTGATTATTGCTGAACAGAAAGATGCGTTTGTCGCTGGTCAGCAGTTCCTGGCCAAGCTGACCGATGGCAAGCTGTTTCTGTGTAAGGCTGCTGGCGCCGATGTGCCTGCCGCTCCACAGGCTGCTGTACAGGAATTTTCTGGTGTGCATCCTGCGGGCAATGCCGGCACTCATATCCATTTTCTTGATCCGGTTAGCGAGAAAAAAACGGTCTGGACCATCGGTTATCAGGACGTGATTGCTATAGGCAAGCTGTTTGAGACCGGTACTCTGTGGACCGAGCGCGTCGTTGCGTTGGCGGGGCCTCAGGTTCCTGCGCCACAGTTGATCCGTACTCGTCTGGGTGCCAATACCGATGCGCTGGTTGCTGGGTTGGTTAAAGACGCCGATAACCGTGTTATCTCCGGTTCGGTGTTTAACGGACGTAGCGCCGAAGGTGTATTGGCATACCTGTCTCGTTATTCAACTCAGATCAGTGTGCTGCTTGAAGGTCGTTCACGCGACTTCATGGGCTGGGTCGCACCCGGTGCCGAGAAGCACTCGATGCTGAATATCGTCACCGGCAAACTGAGTTCCAACAAGCTATTCAACTTCACCACCACCACCAACGGCTCCGAGCGAGCGATGGTGCCGGTCGGGCAGTTTGAAGAGGTGATGCCGCTGGATATCCTACCAACTCAGTTGCTACGTGCGCTGGTTGTGGGTGATATGGATGTGGCGATCGCTCTGGGTGCTCTGGAGTTGGAAGAGGAAGATCTTTCGCTATGTACTTATGCCTGTACCGGTAAGTACGAATATGGCGAGATCCTTCGCGACAACCTGACCGCGATCGAGAAAGAGGGCTAATTCGTGAGTATCAGAAATATTCTCGACAAAATGGAGCCGCACTTCCATAAAGGCGGTAAGTACGAAAATTGGTATGCCCTCTATGAAGCGGCCGATACCATTTTCTACACCCCGGGTCATGTCACCAAGACCGGCGCGCACGTGCGCGATATGGTTGACCTGAATCGGATGATGATCCTTGTTTGGATGTGTACCTTCCCCGCAGTTTTCGCGGGTGCGTACTTCCTTGGTTTTCAGGCTAACACTGCTATGGCAGCGTTGGGCCTAACGGAAGCTGAAGGCTGGCGCGGTGCGATCATCGACTCATTGGCGGGTCATAATCCAGAAAGCATGTGGGATAACTTCATCTACGGCTTTGTTTACTGGCTGCCCGTGTACCTGACCACGTTCATTGTGGGCGGTTTCTGGGAAGTGCTGTTCGCGATGAAGCGTGGTCATGAAGTTAACGAAGGTTTCTTCGTGACCTCTATCCTGTTCGCGCTGATCCTGCCGCCGTCGATTCCGCTGTGGCAAGTCGCTCTGGGTATCAGTTTCGGTGTGGTTATCGGTAAAGAAGTGTTCGGTGGTACCGGCAAGAACTTCCTCAACCCTGCGCTTGCGGGTCGTGCGTTCCTGTTCTTCGCTTACCCTGCACAGCTTTCTGGAGACGCAGTCTGGACCGCAGTCGACGGCTTTGCCGGCGCGACTCCGCTGGGTCTGGCCGCTGAAGGTGGCGTTGAGCAAATTCTTGCGAACAACATTACTTGGATGGATGCCTTTATCGGTAACATCCAGGGTTCTGTCGGTGAGGTGAGCACCATTGCGATCCTGATCGGTGGCGCAGCACTAATGTTCTTCAAGATTGCAGCATGGCGCATCGTTGCCGGTGTGATGGTCGGTATGATTGCGACTTCGTTGCTGTTTAACCTGATCGGTTCTGACACTAACCCAATGTTCGATCTGCCGTTCTGGTGGCACTTCGCTCTGGGCGGTTTTGCCTTCGGCATGATGTTCATGGCGACCGACCCGGTTTCTGCCTCAATGACCAACAAGGGTAAGTGGTACTTCGGGGCGTTGATCGGCCTGATGGTAGTACTGATCCGAGTGGTCAACCCGGCCTTCCCTGAAGGCATGATGCTGGCAATTCTTTTTGCCAACCTGTTTGCACCGTTGATCGACCATTTCGTGGTGCAGGGCAACATCAAGCGGAGGATGCAACGCAATGTCGGCTAATAACGATACGATCTCCAAAACGCTGATCGTTACGATCTCACTGTGTGTAGTTTGCGCCGTGCTCGTATCGGCTGCAGCAGTTGGCTTGAAGCCACTGCAGGAGGCAAACAAAAAGCTGGATAAAATGACCAACGTATTGGCCGCGGCCAATATCGAGACCGAAGGTCAGGATATCAATGAGCTGTTTGAACAGAAGGTAACCGCACGGGTTCTAGATACTCAGACCAATACTTGGGCTGATGATATTGACCCGGTTAAATACGACGAAGTCAAAGCGGCTAAGGATCCCGCCCAGTCTACTCAGCTAAGTGCTGACCAAGACATCGCTGGTATTCGTCAGCACGCCCGTTACAAGACTCTATATATGGTCAAGAAGGGCGATGCGGTTGAGACCTTGATCCTACCGATTCACGGTAAGGCGCTGTGGTCGACCATGTATGGCTTCATGGCCTTGAAAGGAGACTTCAACACCGTCGTCGGTATGGGGTTTTACGCCCATGCTGAGACACCGGGTCTGGGGGGCGAAGTCGATAACCCTCGTTGGAAAGCGTTGTGGCCGGGTAAGAAGGTCTTTGCTGACAGCGATACCAGCAACGCGGCGATCGGCCTGATCAAAGGCAAGGTCACTCCGGGTGCCAAAGGTGCTGAGCACCAGGTCGATGGTTTGGCGGGTGCGACGCTGACCTCTAACGGTGTAACTAATCTGGTTCAGTTTTGGCTGAGCGAGAACGGTTATGCTCCCTTCCTGGCTAAACTGCGTGCGGGTGAGGTGTAATCATGGCTAAAGTAACAGCTAAAGAAGTCCTGACAACTCCGGTTGTCGAGAACAACCCGATCGCTCTGCAGATCCTGGGTATCTGTTCTGCCCTGGCGGTAACCAGCTCGATGAATGTCGCGTTGGTTATGAGCCTGGCGGTAATCGCGGTAACAGCGTTTTCGAACCTGTTTATCTCGGCTATCCGTACTCATATCCCGAATAATATTCGGATTATCGTACAGATGACCATCATCGCCTCGTTGGTAATCGTGGTCGATCAGGTGCTAAAAGCGTTTGCCTACGAGCTGTCTAAGCAGCTGTCGGTTTTCGTCGGTCTGATCATCACCAACTGTATCGTCATGGGTCGCGCCGAAGCGTTCGCCATGAAGAACCCTCCGGGGATCAGCTTCATGGACGGCATCGGTAACGGCTTGGGCTACGGTGCGGTACTGATGTTTGTTGGCTTCATTCGTGAGTTGTTTGGTTCCGGCTCACTATTTGGTGTAGAGGTACTGTCTCTGGTCACCAACGGTGGCTGGTATGTGGCTAACGGTATGATGCTGTTACCTCCGTCTGCTTTCTTCGTCATCGGTCTGATGATCTGGGGTATTCGTACCTGGAAGAAGAATCAGGTGGAAGCGGCTGATTTCACCATCGCTCCTAACACCAAGTAAGCAGAGGCGAATAAACGATGGAACATTATATAAGTTTGCTGGTTAAGGCGATTTTCGTCGAAAACATGGCACTCGCCTTCTTCCTGGGGATGTGTACGTTCATTGCCATCTCTAAGAAGGTGCAGACCGCGATGGGTCTGGGTGTTGCGGTTGTGGTGGTACTGGGTATCACTGTACCGATCAACAACCTGATCTACACTTACCTGTTGGCTGACGGTGCACTGGCTTGGGCCGGTTTTCCGGAAGTTGACCTGAGCTTCCTGGGTCTGATCTCCTACATCGGCGTTATCGCGGCGATGGTTCAGATTCTGGAGATGATTCTGGATAAGTACTTCCCACCTCTCTACAACGCGTTGGGTGTATTCCTGCCGCTGATCACTGTTAACTGCGCCATCATGGCCGGTGCATTGTTCATGGTAGAGCGCGATTACAACTTCGGCGAGTCCGTGGTTTACGGCATCGGCGCGGGTATCGGTTGGGCTTTCGCGATCACTGCTTTGGCAGGTATCCGCGAGAAGTTGAAGTACTCCGATGTGCCTCATGGCCTTCGTGGCCTGGGCATCACCTTCGTCACTGTAGGGTTGATGTCACTGGGCTTCATGTCCTTCTCTGGGGTACAGCTGTAAGGCTGTTGCGTACTGAATTCAGAGTTTGAATAAGTAAGGGTTTAACGAAATGGAACAAATTATACTCGGTGTAGTTATGTTCACAGTCGTGGTTCTGGCGTTGGTAGCGGTGATTTTATTCGCCCGCTCCAAGCTGGTTTCCAGCGGCGACGTGAAGATCGAGATCAATGGCGATCCCGAAAAAACGATCCATGCTCCAGCCGGTGGCAAGCTGCTGGGCACCCTGGCCGGACAGGGGATCTTCCTCTCTTCTGCCTGCGGTGGTGGTGGTACTTGCGCACAGTGTAAGTGTATCGTTGAAGAGGGTGGTGGCGAGATGCTGCCGACCGAAGAGGGTCACTTCACTAAAGGCGAGGGCCGTGAAGGCTGGCGTCTGTCGTGTCAGGTTGCTGTTAAGCAGGACATGAAGATCGAAGTTGAAGAAGAGGTGTTCGGTGTTAAGAAGTGGGAGTGCACCGTTGACTCCAATCCGAACGTGGCAACTTTCATCAAAGAGCTGACCCTGCGTCTGCCCGAAGGTGAGAACGTTGACTTTCGTGCCGGTGGTTACGTGCAGTTGGAGTGCCCTCCACACGTTGCGGCCTATAAGGACTTCGATATCGACGAGGAGTACCACGAGGATTGGGACAAGTTCAACATCTGGCGTTACGTCTCCAAAGTTGATGAGACCACGATCCGTGCTTACTCGATGGCTAACTATCCTGAAGAGCGTGGTGTGGTTAAGTTCAACATCCGTGTGGCGACGCCACCTCCAGGACGTGATGATCTGCCTCCGGGTAAGATGTCTTCCTACGTATTTAGTTTGAAGCCAGGCGACAAAGTGACCGTGTACGGTCCGTTCGGTGAGTTCTTCGCTAAGGACACTGATGCTGAGATGGTGTTCGTCGGTGGTGGTGCCGGTATGGCACCGATGCGTTCACACATCTTCGATCAGCTAAAGCGTTTAAGCTCCAAGCGTAAGATCTCTTACTGGTACGGTGCACGCTCGATGCGTGAGGCGTTCTACGGAGAAGAGTTTGATCAGCTGGCTGCTGATAACGAAAACTTCAAGTGGCATCTGGCCCTGTCTGATCCTCTTCCAGAGGACAACTGGGACGGTTACACCGGCTTCATCCATAACGTATTGTTCGATAACTATCTGAAGGATCACGAAGCGCCTGAAGATTGCGAATTCTACATGTGTGGACCACCAATGATGACCTCAGCGGTTATCAAGATGCTGGAAGATCTGGGTGTTGAGCGCGAGAACATCCTGCTCGATGACTTCGGGGGCTAACTGTTCATAAGAACAGCTTTCGATGATGATGCGAAGTATCTTCTCTCGGTTTGTAGTGCTGTTGGCTTTGGCCACGGCGCTGCTGACCGGTTGCACAGACGGCGACCCTCGGGTCGCCGTTCATGCTTTATCCGGCACCACCATGGGTACCAGCTACCACATCAAGGTGGTGGCAGACTCAGGTCTGGATACAGTAGCTCTTAATAGTCGAATTAAAACGGTACTGGATCGGATCGAGGGTCGGATGTCGACCTATCGCGACGATTCGGAACTGAGCCTGTTTAATCAGGCGTCCCCGAATCAGCCATTTGCTGTTTCGGATGAGACCGCGTCGGTGGTTGAACTGGGGCTGTTGATCAGTCAGCAAAGCCAGGGTGCGTTCGACATGACCGTCGGCCCCTTGGTCAACCTGTGGGGCTTTGGTCCGGGTGCCGTTGTTGAGCAAGCACCGGATCAGGCAACGATCGATCAGCAATTACAGCAGATAGGTTACCAGGCGGTGAGTGTTGATGCTCAGTCATCAGCGCTGGTGAAACAGGCAGCTCGTTATCTTGACCTATCGGCGATCGCCAAGGGTTACGCGGTGGATCAGGTGGCTGAACTGTTAAAACCCGACTACAGCGGCTTTATGGTCGAAGTCGGAGGCGAATTACGGCTCTACGGCACTAAGCCTGATAGTGCACCTTGGCGGATTGCGGTGGAAACCCCAGATGCTAAGACCCGTGATATTCAACGAGTAATTGAAGTCGGAGATAACGCAATTGCGACCTCTGGTGATTACCGTAACTATTTTGAACACGATGGTATGCGCTACTCGCATACCATCGATCCCGCCACCGGCCGGCCGATCAACCATAAATTGGCGTCGGTGACGGTGGTTGACCCCTCTTGCGCCCGCGCCGATGCGATGGCAACGGCATTGATGGTGCTTGGGGATGACAAGGGTTTGGCGTTGGCAGAACAATTGGGTCTGCAGGCGTTTTTCATTGTGAAAAGCGACGAGGGTTTTATCGAACGACAGACGCCAGGATTTGAACAGTTTATCAAAGCGTTGGATTAGGTCTGCATTATGCGGGCCTTAGGCAAAGGATCGGTTGCCGCAAGCGTTCTACCAAGTTGCTAGCGAATTGTATCTAGCAGCGAATAAGTTAGAGAGAGGTTAGTCATGCAAACTTTTTTAATTGTCTTTGTTGTGCTGCTGCTGGTTATTGTCGCCAGCTCGGTGGGTGTGATTATGGGTCGTAAGCCGATCAAAGGCTCTTGTGGCGGTGTCGGTGCCGCGCTGGGTGAGAAAGATTACCTGTGTCCAGTCTGTGGTGATGATCCCAATAAGTGTGAAAAAGAGCAGCAGGCCGAAGCCGAGCAAGCTGCCGCTGAAAACCTGAGTTACGAGGTTTCCGCTAAGAAGTGAATGAACGGGAGTATCACAGTGGCCTTGGCTCAGGCACGGCTGTGATGTGGCATGGGTTTTATCATTTATTTAAATGAACACTGAGTGTAGTAGGGGATATTGATGGCAACTTATGACTATGATGTCGTAATTATTGGTTCGGGACCGGCGGGAGAAGGGGCGGCAATGAATGCGGCCAAAAAGGGCTGTAAGGTTGCCGTGGTTGAAGAGCGTGAGCAGGTGGGTGGTAACTGTACGCACGTAGGGACTATCCCTTCCAAGGCGTTACGCCATTCAGTCAAGCAGATCATGGAGTTCAATACCAATCCGATGTTCCGTGACATCGGTGAACCGCGCTGGTTCTCGTTCCCAAAAGTCCTCAAGAGTGCCGAAAAGGTAATCTCCAATCAGGTCATGATGCGCACCGGCTTCTACGCCCGTAACCGGATCGATGTCTACTTCGGTCTAGCCAAATTTGAAGATTCCAGCACCGTGCGTATCAAGCATGCTCAGCGTGGCGACGATATCCTCAAAGCCAAGAATGTAATCATTGCTACCGGATCACGCCCCTATCAGCCCGATGATGTGGATTTCAATCATCCACGGATCTATAACTCCGATACCATTCTCAAGCTCGAACACACGCCGCGCACCCTGATTGTCTATGGTGCCGGGGTGATTGGTTGCGAATACGCATCTATCTTCGCCGGCCTTGGGGTCAAGGTAGACTTGATCGATAACCGGGACCGACTGCTATCGTTCCTGGATGATGAAATATCTGATGCGTTGGGTTACCACCTGCGCAACAGCGGCAGCACCATCCGTCACAATGAAGAGTATCAATCGGTGGTAGGCGATGATCATGGAGTCGTTTTAACACTGAAGTCAGGCAAGAAGATTCGCGCCGATGCCTTTATGTGGTGCAACGGCCGTACCGGTAATACCGATCAGTTGGGGCTTGAAAATATTGGCCTAGTGGCTGATGGCCGTGGTCAGCTTAAGGTTGATGATCATTATCGTACTGAGGTTCCCGGGATCTATGCTGCCGGTGATGTTGTCGGCTGGCCAAGTTTGGCGTCGGCTGCGATCGGACAGGGGCGCGCGGCTAGCGACGATATGCTCAACTCTGATGATTTCCGTTATATCTCTGAGGTTCCTACCGGTATCTATACCATCCCTGAGATCAGCTCCGTCGGTAAAAATGAGATGGAGCTGACCGCTGCTAAGGTCCCTTATGAAGTGGGTCAGGCATTCTTTAAAGATATGGCGCGGGCGCAGATCTACGGCGAGCCGGTCGGCATGTTGAAGATCTTGTTCCACCGCGAGACCTTAGAAATATTAGGCATCCACTGCTTTGGCGATCGCGCGTCTGAGATCATTCACATCGGTCAAGCGATCATGTCTCAGAAGGGTGAGGCCAATACACTGAAGTATTTCGTTAACACCATCTTTAATTACCCGACCATGGCAGAGGCCTATCGAGTGGCTGCGATTGCTGGCTTGAATCGGATCGCCAATCTGTAGCAGTCGACCAGGGTTCATGGGTAAATAAAAAGGCCTGCGTATGCAGGCCTTTTTTGTTTAGGTGTCCCGCCCTAATAAGGTTGACACTTTTCGATCATCAAATAGTAAGGTGATATTTTAGTGAGAAAAATCGCCGACGGTATAGGATTCATGGCATTTAACACACTGGGTCATCAGTAGGCTTAAATCACCTAGCAGTTGTAGTGGTGTGCGATCACCGGCTGCGGCTGAATCGGCTAAGGATTCAAACTTGGTATGGAGTTCAAAACCCAGTTTCCTAAATTTGGGCACTAGAGTCGGATTCATAGTAGGTTTAACTTTATAGATCGCAATTTCACCCATCGATCGTGCTGCTCTTTCTATGCCCTTCAAATCTTCTTTGGCGATCGCCAGAGTGATCTTTTTGATCCCGTGCAGATAGTTGCGCATATCTTCGAGCATCATCGACTGTTCATTGGGGCGTAACACGATGGTGTTGCGTTCGTCATCGACAGCAAAACTTGTTGCAGGTATAGCGGCAAGC
>JBFFKD010000059.1:0-9691 GCA_041555595.1 Motiliproteus sp. | reverse complement strand
AGGGTTTGCACGACTGTGGCGTTGGCCAGAATATCGAGTGCTCCCGAGGCGCGCGACTCGGCTTCTGGATCCGGGTATTGCCGCGGATCGACCAGATATAGTTCGCTCAACCCCATGTTTTTCAAAGCCCGAGCAGCCGCGCCGATATTGCCTGGATGGAAGGTGTTGATTAAAACGATGCGGATGTTGGATAGCATAGGGTCACAAACTGATATCAGCGGCGAAAAGGGAGTCGGCATTATAGAGTCTGTGCTTTTCCAGGCAAGCGATCGGAGCAATTTCGGCAGGGCTAATTTTGTAACGGGTTGGCTATTAGCAGCAGCGTAACTTATCGCTACAATAGCGACTCCTATGTTTGTAGAGATATGTGACCGATGAGTGACTCATTCGAGCAGCGTTTTGGCGGTACCCGGCGTTTATACGGCGATAGCGCGGTGTCAGTATTGCGTCGGGCGCACGTTTGCGTGATCGGTGTCGGTGGCGTAGGCTCTTGGGCGGTTGAGGCGTTGGCGCGAAGCGCGGTGGGAACGCTTACGCTGATCGACCTCGATGATCTGTGCGTGACTAATACCAACCGGCAGATTCATGCCTTGAGCGAAACGATCGGTCGTTCAAAGGTAGAGGTGATGGCCGAGCGGGTGGCCGGGATCAATCCTGATTGTCTCTGTCACCAGGTGGAAGAATTTGTTACTGAACAGAACGCCCGTCAATTGCTGTGTCAGCATGGCCAGGCTCCGTTTGATTTTGTTATTGATGCGATCGATGACGTTCGGGCCAAGGCTGCCATCATTGCCTGCTGTAAACGTAATAAAATACCGGTGATCACGATCGGTGGCGCCGGGGGGCAGGTCGATCCGACCCGGATTCAGGTGGCCGACCTGAGCCGAACCGAACATGATCCGCTGGCAGCCAAAGTGCGCTCCCATCTGCGTCGTTTTTACAACTTCTCCTCCAACACCAAACGCCGCTTCAATATTCCCTGTGTCTACTCCACCGAGCAGTTAAGGTACCCGCAGCCCGACGGCTCGGTTTGTGCCGAAAAAAAGGCGTCAGAATCGGGCGAAGGGATGCGGTTGGACTGTAACAGTGGTTTTGGTGCCAGCACCCTTGTCACGGCCAGCTTCGGTTTTGTGGCGGTGGCGCGGGTGATCGACAAGTTGATTGAGAGGGCGCACGCTGAAAGGTCTTAATAGACCCGTATTGCGATTTGAGAGGGCGATCAGATCCATCCGCTCTGGCTCCCGAGGGCCGTGTTGATAGGCAGATCAATCAGGCGAATCTGCCGGTGAAATGGATCGGGCTCTATTTCTGATATTGGGGCCTTGGCCTGGCTAAGTTAGACTACCGATATCGCTCTGACTTTGGGGTTGTGGTTCTAAGTTATGGATAACATGAGACGTCTTATTGGTATGAGTGTGATTGCAGGGTTTTATTTTGGCTCTATGGCTGCTCTTGCCTCCGTTGGTGCTGTGGGATGAGTCGCGCTTGGAGGACTCAAATAGTCGTGATGCTGCTGGTGTGGTGCGTCAGTGAAGCAAGCCAGGCGGAACGAGATGACAGTCGTAATTCGGATCAATCAGTAACGCCATCCAGTCCGCTGCAGTCGGATGCTGCCGAGGCCGATGACTCCGGTTTTCCCCGCTGGATCATGACGTCGGGTAACTGGCTGGAGTTGCAACGTGATTCGTTTTCAGACACGGTGATGGAGTCAGCCATGGGGGTCGATGCCTATCTAGCGCGTGATAATATCGATGAGTCTTTGGTCAATCAGAGTCATGTCAAATTCCAGATTCGACAGCGTTTTTCCAAATCAGGCCAGCTCGATTTTGAAACCAAGTTTAAGGCTCGTCTGCGCCTTCCCAACAGTAAGCGACGGTTGAAGCTGACCTTCGAGAGTAATCCAGACGATTTCAACACCATCTCTGATCGTCGATTGGGACTCACTCCAGGTGCCAGTTCGCCGCGTAATGTCGAAGAGACCGCCGTTGCCGGTATTAGTCTGGAGAAGTATCTGGGTGAAAACTGGGATAGCAGTTACAACCTGGGGATGAAGTTACGGTTACCGCTCGACCCCTACGTGCGCGCCCATTGGACCCACACCAGCTCGTTTGGCGATCAATGGAAGCGCCGTTTCTTGCAGCGTTTTTCCTATTTTCATACCGAAGGCTGGAAGAGCGACTCTAACTTTGATCTGTACCGCCCGCTCGATGATAACTTTATGTTTCAGTCCAGTAGTGGTGCCCAGTACCTGGATAAAGAGGATGGTTGGGATCTATATCAGAGCTTATCAATCCATCAGCGGATCAGTATCGATACCGCTTTTGAGCACCAGATAGGTGTCTCGGCGATTAGTCGTCCTTCGTTGCGGACCAGTGGTTACTGGGTGCGGACCGAGCTGCGACACCGTCTCTATAAAGACTGGTTGTTTGGTAAGTTGGTTCCCGAGCTGTTTTTTGGACGGGATGATAACTTCGACCTAGTCCCATCGTTGCTGTTCGAGCTGGAGGTCTATTTTGGGGCGACCCCCGAGGGTTGATCTGTTGTGTGCCGAGTCTGCTTGACCTGACTGAACGGAAAGAGGGAGCCGTTTAGTTGGGTTGACGATAGCGCGCGGCAATCGTCCTGATCTGATCAACGATCGCCCGTACGCCGTTGCTGCGTGAGCTACTCAGGTGTTTATCCAATCCCAGTTGTTGAAACACAGGATCGATCCTAAGGTCGAGGATCTGTTCAGCCGTCAAATCATTAAGCAGCTCACATAAAAGTATGCCTAAGCCTTTGATAATACGGGTATCGCTGTCGATTCTAAACTCTAGGCGGTTGCAGTCTGAATGATAAGCATGGTCGAGCCAGACCTTGCTGGTGCAGCCGTGTAGGAGGTTGTTCTGTTGTTGCAAATCTGCCTGTAGCGGCAGCTGCTGAGCCGCTTTCATCAGCACTGTATAGCGGGCTTTCCAGTGTTGCAGTGCCAGCAGTTCAGTTAGCAGCGGTTGCTCGGGGTGGGGCGCTGATTCGGTAAGTGACAAGACTGTTTCGGCCCCCGTAAGCTCCGCAAGTGCGGCGACCAGGCGATCGATGTCGTCCAAGCTGTTGTAGAGTCCAAACGATGCTCGAGCGGTGCCGTCTAACCCCAGTCGCTGATGTAGCGGCATGGTGCAATGATGGCCGCAGCGCAGCGCGATACCTTGCTGGTCGAGCAGGGTGCCCAGATCAAAGTTGTGGATGCCGTCGATCACAAACGGAATCAGCCCGATGCGCTGCTGCGGCTGGCCGATGATGCGTAGCCCCGGGAGTTGTTTGAGTTGCTGCTGGGCATACTGCAACAATTGTTGTTCGTGGCTCTGGCGCTGATTCAGATCGAATTGGACCAGGTAGTCGATCGCTGCGGCCAGCCCGATGGCGCCGGCGATATTGGGTGTCCCCGCTTCAAATCTAAACGGTGGCAGTTGATACGAGCTGGCATCAAAGCTGACATGTTCGATCATCTCGCCACCGCCTTGCCATGGCGGCATCTGTCGTAGCAGCTGTTGCTTGCCGTAGAGCACACCGATGCCGGTGGGGCCGTATAGTTTATGGCCCGAGAACAGGTAAAAATCACAATCGAACTGCTGCACGTCGATCGTCAAGTGACTGACTGCCTGGGCTCCGTCGATCAATACCTTGGCGCCAACCCGGTGAGCGGCATCGATCATCGGTTGAATCGGATTGACTGTGCCCAGCGCATTCGAGACATGGCATAGTGCGACCAGCTTGGTACGCTCATTCAAAAGTGCGTGGTAGGCGTCCAGGTCGAGATCGGCTGTTTCGGTTAACGGAATCACCTTGAGTTGAGCGCCACTACGTTGAGCCAGAAGTTGCCAGGGCACGATGTTGGCGTGGTGCTCGAGGGTGGAGATGATAATCTGGTCTCCGGGTTGGATCGACAGTTGGCCGAAACTGTGGGCGACCAGATTGATCCCTTCGGTGGTGCCTCGGGTCCAGATGATTTCGTCGCTGTGAGCGGCGTTGATAAAGCGCTGTACCGTTCCACGCGCTGCTTCAAAGGCCTCGGTCGAGGCACGACTAAGGCTATGCGCAGCGCGGTGCACATTGGCATTATGTTGACGGTAATAGCGGTCGATAGCGTCCAGCACCGCGATCGGTTTCTGGGTGGTGGCGGCGCTATCGAGGTAGCAGACCGTTGACTGGCTGATCAACGGGAAGTCGTTGCGCAACCGCTCGATATCGAGCCGTTGGCGGGGGCGGGGAGCGGTCATGTTATCGCTGATCAATTGGGCGGTGATCTGGTCAAAGGTCAGGGGGTGTCGGCCATCGCCTGCAGCGCTTCCTGGGCCCAGGTGATACTGTGGCGATAAGCGGTTTCGTACAGTGCATCGTTGATATCAAATTCGGATAGCCGCTCCCATTCGCCGCGCTCGTAGGCCAGAGCAGCTTTGAGTACCATCCCCATATTACCTTCGTGGTGGCCGATCGCAGCTTTGATCTCGTCGTTAAGCGGGATCTGTTCCAATAATGAGGCCATCTCCATATCGAGCATGGCATTGATGTCCGACATCATTCCGACCATAAAGTAGTTGCTAGGATTGGGGAATCGCATCGCTTCGGCCAGGGTCTCACACATCCGGCCACGCGCTAGCAGCGCACGTGACATCTCAGCCGGTTTATCTTTGTTGTTGCTTAACGAGATCAGTGTGGCCCATTTACGCACCTGCTCCATCCCGAGCAAGACGACAGCCTGGTTGAGCGACTCGACCTTGTGCACCAGCGAGTAAGCTGCCGAGTTGACGATCCGCAACAGTTTGAACGTTAGTACCGGATCTTTGACTATCAGTTTCTCGACCGCCGTTGCTGTGGAGTTAGGGTTTTGTAGCTCCTGTATCACCTGCATCAGCGCCAGCGAATTGCTAGACACCTTTTTGCCTTTGATCACCTTGGGCTTGCTGAGAAAGTGCCCCTGGAACAGTTTGAATCCCTGATCGACACACTCGTACAGTTTATCGACCGTCTCGATCTTTTCAGCTAGCAGCGTGACCCGATAAGGTTTTAGAAGTTGGATATGTTCGTCAACTTCCTCTTTGGAAAGTTGCAGCACATCGATCTTGACGATGTCGACGATCTTTAGCAGAGGAATGAATTTTTCGTCGTAGATGAAATCATCTAATGCGACTTTAAAGCCATCAGATTTGAACTTTTTGACCGCTTCGATGACGGTGTCGTCGATTTCGACATCCTCTAACACCTCAATCACTATCTGACGGTTAAGTGCCTGTGGAATGCTCTGATTCACGAGCATCTCACGGCTTAGGTTCAAAAACGCGGGGACTCGCTTGGTGGTGCCTTCGTCACAGATGCTGGTATAGGTGTTGAGCAACACTTCGCTGGTCGCCTGCTCACCATCGAGAAAATCCGCTTCCTCGTTGTTTTCATTGCGATAAAGAAGCTCGTAGGCGATAACTTTGAGTTGGCTGTCAAAGATAGGCTGACGTGCCATCAAGGTCTGGCTGTTGCCGGTGATCTCTGTCATTTAAATACTTCTGAATAGGCGATTTTGAGCCATTCTAGCCCAATGTTTGGCGTTCGCCTATGCTGCAGTTTGTTCAATCTCAGTTAAATCGAGATTGCTTTGCGACAGGCCGGACAGCTTGCCTTGGCTAAGCTATAATTGCGCGCCTTAAATACCCAGCAGGAGTTTGGCGGTCTATGAGCATTCAGTGGTTTCCCGGTCACATGCACAAGGCTCGTAAAGAGATCGCCAAGGTGATCTCTCAGATCGATGTCGTGATCGAAGTGCTTGATGCACGGTTGCCCCAATCCAGCGAAAACCCGTTGGTGCAGGAGCTGCGTGGGCAAAAACCGGTGATCAAGGTGCTAAACAAAAGTGACCTGGCTGACGCCGGACGTACCCGTAAATGGCTCAAGTACCTGACCACCGACAGCACCCACGCAATGGCGTTGCGGATGGATCAGAAGCAGGAACTGCAACAGCTGGTGACGCTGTGTAAAAAAACCGCGCCGGGACGGGTAACTGCCGATCGACCGGTGCGGGTGATGATTATGGGGATCCCCAATGTCGGCAAATCGACCCTGATCAACGCTTTGATGGGGCGGAAGATCGCCAAGGTCGGTAATGAACCGGCGGTGACCAAATCGCAGCAGCGGTTTGTGTCGCATAATGGGTTGGCGGTGTTTGATACCCCGGGTATTTTGTGGCCCAAGATCAAAGATGTGGATGCCTCGTACCGGCTCGCGGCCAGCGGGGCTATCCGCGACACCGTGGTTGAATACGAAGATATCGCCCTCTACAGCCTGGCGTTCCTGATTCGTGACTACCCGCAACTGTTACAGCAACGGTTCAAATTGGCGCAACTGCCGGCGTCGGCTGACGAAGCGCTGGATGAGATCGGTCGCCGCCGAGGCTGCCTTAAAAGCGGTGGGGTCATTAACCGAACCAAGGCCGGTGAGATCGTCATCGGTGACCTGCGCTCGGGTCTGATCGGTCGACTGAGTTTTGAAACGGTTGGCGAGTGGGTCGAGAAGCAACGGTTGGCAGCTGAACAGTTGGCCGATGAGGAGCGGCAGGTCGAACAATTCGCTGCTGATAAGCAGCGTGAGGAACAGCAATATATCGATCAACGAGATGAGCAAAAAAGGCAGCAATGGCAGCACCCGATCGATCCGCAAGCCGATGATGGCGAGCCGACCGATCGATAGCATTCTGGCTTTATTAAGAAACTAATAGCTAAAGCTCATATCGAAAATTTATAATCAGACTGAAAGCGAACTCGCCGACTTACTGATCGGCACCGAGGAAAACTTATGACACGTAAGAAGAAAACCCGCCGCGAAGCGGGGCGCGTACCCGCAGCCGATGTAGTTGAGTTGATCAAAGAGCGTGGTCACCCCAGTCAGAGCAAACTCAAGCCTAAGCAACGCAGCGTCTATGAGATCCAGCAACAACAGCTCAAGGCTGGCGAAAAGAACGGGGCGCAGCCTAAACGCAAAAATCGCCTAAAAACAGATCCGTCAGTCGTTGCCGAACAGTCTCGCCAGTTGCTTGATAATGCCGACGAAACACCATCGGAGAGCCACGACGAGTAAAAGGTTAGTTTGGCTGCTGTATTGCGGGCGGCGTTTACGCATTGCCCGCCAATCTTGATCTAGATGTCACTGTTTTATCCCTTCTTCCTTTTTCACTGCATGACTCCCTCCTGAGGGCGCGGCGCGGTACTGCTATTCTTCCCAAATCGTTTAGGGTTTTGGGGCACTAGTATGAGCCGTGTTGCCGATCGTTATCAGACCACTCTTAATCGCCTTCAGCACCAGCTGGAACAGCGACTGCCGTCGGATCAGGCGCGCGCGGTAGGCCAGTTTGCTGCGTTGTTGTATCGTTCGGTGTCAGCCCGGGAGATAGAGGGCGTAGCACTCGACGACCTATACGGTTCGATTCTGGAGGGCTGGTACTTCTTGCAGCAGCGCGAAGCCGGAAAGCCCAAGGTCAGAGTGTTTAACCCAAACAACGAAGCTAACGGCTGGGCGTCACCCCATACCATCATCCTGATTATTAGCGATGACCAACCGTTCCAGATTGACTCGATCCGAATGGAGGTCAATCGTCGTGGCCTGACACTGCATAGCATCCAGAATGTGATCGTTGAGGCACATCGCTCGAGTGGTCAACTGCAGTTTCTCAAACGTTACCAGCATCAGGCTGGCGCACCATGCGAGTCGTTCATCTATATGGAGATAGACCGTTCGGCTCGACCATCAGAGCAGCGTGGTTTGAAGCAGGCCTTGATCGATGTGCTGGAGGAGGTTGATACGGTCACGGGTGACTTTGACCCGATGCTTGATCGTGCTGATAAGCTCCTGTCCAAGGTCCAGGCAAGTGGTTGTGAAGATGCGGTTGGCGGTGAATTGAGTCGGTTTATTGCCTGGATGATCGATAATCATTTTACCTTTCTGGGTTATGAGCGATACCGCTCGGTGCGCCATCCATCGGGATTGATACTGCGGATTGATCCCGTCAGCCGATTGGGGCTGTGTCGGCTTGCATGGGGGCAGAATGAGAGCCGGTTGCAATCGACCCTGCCGCAGCAGCCAAAATCTTCACTGCGGCTGGAGGATCTAATCGGTTTTGCCAAGTCCAGTAACCCTGTACGGGTGCATCGTGCAGTATACGGTGACTATATTTTAATTCGTGAATTTGATGAACAAGGTTTGGTTCGGTGCGAACACCGTTTTTTGGGGTTGTACACCTCGCCAGTCTATTTTCAGAGTCCGCATTCGATCCCTGTGGTACGAACTAAGGTAGAAGCGGTTCTGACTCGCGCGGCACTCCACCCTGGCAGTCACGACTGGAAAGAGCTGTGCCAGATTTTAGCGACCTATCCACGTGATGATCTGTTCCAGATCGATACCGATGAGTTGTTTGATAGCGCGTTGGGAGTATTGCATATCCATGAGCGGCGGCAGATTCGGTTGTTTGTTCGGCGGGCGGCTTACAGCCGTTATTACTCCTGCTTGGTCTATGTGCCCAAAGACCGCTACAACACCACGTTTCGGCAGAGAGTGCAGTCGCTTTTATGTCAGGCTTTCGACTGCGACCAGGTCGAGTTTAATACCCATCTGTCAGAATCACTGCTGGCCCGTACACAGTTCGTATTGCATCTGGATGCGGATAAAGCGATGGCAGATGTTGACCTGTCGCAGCTCGAACATCAGGTGGTACAGGCGGCTCGAAGTTGGCAGGATGACCTGTTGCAGGTGTTGATTGATCAGTTTGGTGAAGCAGAAGGCGGGGCGCTATTTGGACGCTTTGCAGAGGCTTTTTCGAGTGCTTATCAAGATGATTTCACGCCACGGGCGGCGGTAGCCGATATTGAACGAATATTGCCGCTAACTCTTCAACAGCCGCTAGGCATGAGCTTCTACCGACCGCTGGATGGCACAGTCGAGCAGCTCAATTTCAAGTTGTACCATGTCGGTGGCCCCATTTCGTTGTCTGAGGTGATTCCGGTGATGGAAAATCTGGGGCTGACCGTGCGTGACGAGCACCCATACGAGGTTAAGCTGACATCGCACGGAGTTTGGTTACACGATTTTGGCCTGCTACACAGCGCTGGCGGCCAGATCGAGCTGGCCCGAGTACGAGATGTTTTTCTGCAGGCTTTTGCGCATATCTGGCGCGGCGACGCTATCAACGACAGCTTTAATCGATTGGTGCTTAGTGCAGGATTTAACTGGCGCCAGGTGACGGTGTTTCGTGCCTACGCAGCGTATATGAAGCAGACCGGCATGGGGTTGAGCCAGCATGCAATCGTCAACAGTTTGCTAATGCATGTCGATGTTGCACAGCTGTTGTTACGAATTTTTAATCAACGATTCGATCCAGAGCTGCAGCAAAAAGTAGCGCCGGTTGGTGGTCGGATCGACGATAAACCAGGCATTGATGACGTGGCTCCCGATCAGGCGCTACAGCAGCTGTTCTTGGAAGCATTAGACCGAGTTCCCAGTCTGACCGATGACCGAGTGTTAAGGCGCTTTAATGAGTTGATTGGCGCCACTGTTCGCTGCAACTATTTTAAATCGAATGATGATCGGTCGGCGCTGGTCCTGAAGTTGATGCCGCGACAGCTATCGGAGATGCCTACTCCTTGCCCGATGTATGAACTGTTCGTGCATAGCGCTCGGT
>JBFFKD010000058.1:0-9769 GCA_041555595.1 Motiliproteus sp. | reverse complement strand
GGTGTAAAACGGCTCAAAGATATTGCTCAATGTGTCGGGATCGATGCCATGACCGTCGTCACTGATCTCGATCCGAACGCCATCTTGTTCTGGCTTGGTGCTGATTCGAATGGTGCCCTGTTCCTCGATCGCTTGGGCGGCATTCACCAGGAGATTGAGAAATACCTGGTTCAGCTGGGAGGGGAGGCAATCGATGGCGGGGATCTCCTGATACTGCCGGATCACTTGCGCTTTGTTTTTGATCTCGTTATTGGCCACTTTTAGGGTGCTGTCGAGCCCTTGCCGCAGGTCGCTACGCTCCCAGTCTTTTCCGCCGCTGTGTGAAAAGTCACGCAGCCCCTGGACGATCTGTTTGACCCGGTCGGCCCCTTCCAGCGACTGGCTGATCAGTAGTGGGATATCGTTGCGCATAAATTCATAATCGTACTTGATCAGTAATGCCTCGGCATCGTTGCGGTGGTCGGCAGCGATCAGTGCTTGCTGTTGCTCAACCAGCGCTAGCAGATCTTCGCAATACTCCTTCATGGCGACAAAATTGGAGATGATGTAGGTCATTGGGTTGTTTATTTCGTGGGCGACACCCGCCGCAAGCTGGCCGATCGACGCCATCTTCTCCGATTCGGTCAGCTGCAGTTGGGTTCGCTTAAGCTGTTCGTACAGGGTTTCCAGCTGCTGTTTGTCTTCCACTAACAGCTGGTTGGCATCGACCAGTTCGGTGGTGCGCTCCTGTACCCGTAGCTCCAGCGCTGAGTTTGCTTGTTGCAAGCTTTGCTGTGCCTGAATCAATTCCCGTCGTGCTTCACCCAGATCTCGCCCCATCTGGCTTAACCCTTCGGCAGAGCTGTTGATCTCGTCAATATCGATCTGCGGCTGTTGCGGTTGATAGTGACCGGCACCAATATGGCTGATCATTTGATTGATGCCGTTAAGTGGTTCAGTGATTCGATCGCTCAGCGAGCGCGCTTGGCGATGGGTGATCAGCAGTACCAGTAAACAGATCAGGCTCAGTACCACAATCGATGTCAGCAATACCGAACTAATGCTGTCGCTGCCCTGTGCCAGTAAGTGAGCGGGGGTGGATGAGGAGGAGAGTGTCAGTAGCTGCCAGCCTGTGATGGTGATCGGGGTCCAGGTTAGTAGCTGAATGTTGTGAGGGTTGAGGCTGATATGTCCCTCGGGGCTGGCTTGGAGTGCGCCGAGGTGGGCTAAAAACGGGTTGTCGGCGCTCTTGAGTAGTTCCAACGTGTCGATCCGGTAGATACCGCCTTCATTCTCAATGTAGATCTGGTAATGCTTGTTGTTGCTCAGTTGAAAATTGTGTTGTTGCTTAAGGCGCTGCATCAGTTCGGGAGCCGCGATTGGATTGATACCTTGCTTTAGTTGCGGCGGTAGCAGCGCGTCGAGCGCCTCGTTGATCTCCTTGGCCTGAATTCGGCTCAGCGATAACTGGTGAAACGCGGCTTGCTGTTCAAGCTCCTGCTTGTAGCGGCTGCTGAGCTGGTCGGTGGCAGCGAAGTAGGCCAGTAGAAACAGGATTTCAACAAAGACTAGCGGAATTAAGGTGCTGCCGACGTAGGAGCGCCAGAGTAGTTTCTGAATCGAGGGGCGGAACGATGACATCGGAAAACTCCGTTGCGCGGTTGAACAAGGGCGAAGGTTACAAGCTTAATCGAAACTGTTTTGGCGTTTGCCAGTGCGGGGTATAGCTTTGCTCACATAGCTGGGTATCGCCCTGGTACGGTTCCAACAGTACCAGGGTTGAGCGGGTACCGTAGTCTTCGCTTTCGATAAATCTCGATCCCAGCCGTTGCTCCCATTCAATCCCGACATCGGTGTCCGGCAAGCGCTCAAGCGCAGGTGGGGTTCGATCTTGCATCAATCGTAATAGCTGTTCGGTGTTGCAGTGTTGGTGGTCGATCAATCGCTGCAGTTCGGCTGTGCTGTCGGCGACTTTTGGCCAGGGGGTATCGAGGGCGGCGTTGCTGAGCCCGTAAACGCCGGGGCTAAGTTCGCGTGGTTGCTGTTGATTGCGGTTGGAGCCGTAATAGAGGCCGTCACGATCGCCTACCAGCAGGTTATAACCTGCAAATTCCTGCTGTTGACGTTGTTGTAGATAGTCCAGCGGAGCTTGCTCCGACAGCAGGTAATCCAGAGGTAGCCTGCCACGCGAGGTCAAGCCCGCGTGAGGTTGGGAAAAGCCCTGGCGGACATTGGTCACCGCCGCAAAACGACCGTTGCGGGTCAGGCCGAGCCAGGTACCGCCCAGTTCAAGATCTTGTCCTGCAAGCAGGCTGGGCGCTTCGGGCCAGAACTCGAGTCGTCGGGTAGGGCGGTGATAAAACTCATCGCGGTTGGCTGCTAACACCAGCCGGTAACGCGGGTCGACCTTGTAGGCGAAAATAATCAGGCACATAGCTTACCCGGATATGAATGGTGAAAGGTTTGAGCGATAATAGCCGCCTTCTGAAATCAGCTCAATTTAGGTGTTTGATTTGCTGCTTGTTACCTATCTTATTCTCGGCGCTTGTGCGGGCCTAATTGCAGGTCTGTTTGGCATCGGTGGCGGCCTGATCATCGTGCCGGTGCTGGTAATCAGCTTTGAATTACAGGGCATGTCACCTGAAGTGCTGACCCATGTGGCGGTCGGCACCTCGCTGGCGACTATCGTTGTGACCTCGATCAGTTCGGTGCGTACTCACCATCTCAAGCAGGGGGTGCGCTGGGATCTGTTTAAACCGCTGGCGGTGGGGATCGTGTTTGGAGCGGTGTTCGGCGTTAAGATGGCCGGTCAACTCAGTGGATCGATGCTGCAGTTGTTGATTGGCTGTTTTGCGGTCGTCATCGCGATCCAGATGGGGCTAGGGCTCAAACCCAAACCGCACCGGCAGGTACCCGGTTCGGTAGGGCTGGGTATCGCTGGCGGCCTGATCGGTACCGGTTCGACACTATTTGGTATCGGCGGCGGCTCGATGACAACCCCTTACCTGAGCTGGAGCAACGTGCGGATTCAGCACGCGATCGGCACGTCGGCGGCCTGCGGTCTGCCGATATCGATCGCCGGCGCAATAATGAATATCGAACAGGGTTGGGCGCATCCCGACCTGATGCAGTGGAGTCTTGGCTATGTCTACCTGCCTGCCTTTGTCGGTATCGTTCTGACCAGTGCATTGTTTGCCCGTTACGGTGCCAAACTGGCGCATCGTTTGCCCGAACGAGCGCTCAAGCGTGCGTTTGCGGTGCTGTTGTTAGCCGTCGGGGTTCGTTTCCTAATGACCGCACTGACTGCCGGATAATGCCTACCCGAGGGTGGTGTGTAAACCATCAACAAAGAGAGTTAATTGCGTGCTGATATACCCCCAAATTGATCCGGTTGCGTTGCAGCTGGGGCCACTAAAGATCCATTGGTACGGCTTGATGTATCTGGGTGGCTTCGTGGCTGCCTGGTGGCTGGCCAATCGGCGTGCGGCGGCGCCGGGGTCGGGTTGGAATCAGCAGCAGGTGTCTGATCTGATCTTCTTCTGCGCTCTGGGTGTGGTGTTGGGCGGTCGTTTTGGTTATGTACTGTTTTATAATTTTGAGCGCTTCTTGAGTGATCCGTTGTGGCTGTTTGCGGTCTGGGAGGGCGGAATGGCCTTTCATGGTGGCCTGCTGGGGGTGATTGTCGCGATTGCGCTGTTCGGGCGTAAATACCATAAAAGTTTCTTCACCGTTGCTGATTTTGTCGCGCCGTTGGTGCCGATCGGCTTGGGGTTAGGGAGATTGGGTAATTTTATTGGCGGTGAACTCTGGGGCCGAGCGACCGAGCTGCCGTGGGGAATGGTATTCCCGCGCGCCGATGCTTTGGCACGGCACCCCTCGCAGTTGTATCAGTTTGCCTTGGAAGGGGTTCTGCTGTTCTGTTTGCTGTGGTGGTTTTCGTCCAAACCTCGTCCGGCGATGGCGGTTTCCAGTCTGTTTATGATTGGTTACGGTAGTTTCCGTTTCCTGGTCGAGTTTGCTCGTCAGCCCGATGTTCATCTGGGCTTTATTGCGTTGGACTGGCTAACGATGGGGCAATTGTTGTCGCTGCCGATGATCGTTTTGGGTGTCATCTTGATGGCGTGGTCGTACCGTGCCGGTTTGGATAAAGCGCAGCAGCGCTCGTAAACAGGAGGTAGGGTGCGATGAAACAGTATTTGGATCTATGTCGTAAGATCGTCGAACAGGGTACCTGGGTTGAGAACGCGCGCACCGGCAAGCGCTGTCTGACGCTGATTAACGCTGATCTGGAATACGATGTTGGCAACAATGAATTTCCGTTGGTCACCACTCGCAAGAGCTACTGGAAAGCTGCTATTGCCGAGCTGTTGGGGTATATCCGTGGGCTCGATAATGCCGCAGATTTTAAGGCGCTGGGGACTCCGACCTGGTTGGCCAATGCCAACGAAAACCAAGCCTGGTTGAATAACCCGCACCGCAAGGGTGAAAACGACATGGGCCGGGTCTATGGCGTTCAGGGACGCTCCTGGCGAAAACCTGATGGCGGTACCGTCGACCAGCTGCGTAAGATCGTGGATGATCTATCCCAGGGGATCGATGACCGCGGTGAAATTCTGTCGTTCTACAACCCGGGTGAGTTTCATATGGGCTGTCTGCGTCCGTGCATGCATACCCATACGTTTTCGCTACTCGGTGATAAGCTTTATCTGACCTCAAATCAGCGTTCATGTGATGTACCGCTGGGGCAGAATTTTAACCAGATCCAAGTGTTCACCTTGTTGGCGCTGATAGCGCAGATCACCGGGCATAAGCCGGGCAAGGCTTACCACAAGATCGTTAATGCTCATATCTATGAAGACCAGCTGGAGCTGATGCGCGATGTCCAGCTCAAACGCGAACCCTATGCTTCACCGCTGCTGCGGATCAACCCGGATATTAAAACGCTGGAAGATCTGGAAACCTGGGTTACGTTGGATGACTTTGAAGTCGTCGGTTATCGCTACCATGATCCGATCGCCTACCCGTTTTCAGTCTGATGAGCGTCTGGTCGCCATGAGTAAGCCAGGGGTGTGTTGTTCGAGCTAGTGGTTGGATCGCAGAAGCGGTCCGAAGTAAGGCTGAGGATCAAGGTGTTGGACTATATCCACATAAAAATATGGTGTATCTTGCAGCCTGTTACCCAATCAAGGATCTGATGGACAACACTATGAAACATACTTTGCTAGCTATTGTTCTGACTTCGTTGCTTGGCAGCTCATCGTTAGTCTGGGCGGATAAGCCGGTCGAGCCGGCTCCGATTTGCGAACGTTGTTTGGTCATCCTTGAGCAGATTCAGCAGCGTTTATCTGAGCGCTGTGAGTTGGTGCCAGAGCAATCAGCACTGCGGCAGCAGTCAGTCTACCTGTTCTTGAGTATCTTTGATGAGATCGGGGTGGGTATCGACCAGCAGTTGAAAGCTCGTATTTCCGATGCCGCGCTTGATGGTATGCAGTGCGACAACCTTGATGCCGGTGTGAAAGCGGCCCAGAAGATGGCGTCTCAGTTGATGGTTGAAGCCAACTCTTAATACTTACCATGATCGTTCGTTGATGGTCTTTTCCTGCTTTAGGTATCGAATTCTAAAGCAGGCTCTTCTCCCCTCCACCCATTAGTTTTGCTTTCACTTTTGTTTTTGTTGGATCATCGCTGGTCGGCGATGTTCGTGGCCTGCAGCCCTGTTTAGTCTGAGCTGAACTAAGGCCGCATCCGAATTTTAAATTTAACAATCGAATTCTTAGGGTTAGAGGCGCTCAGGCTTATCAGAGCTGGCTTGGTCGGAGTCGGATTGCGACGGGTTGGGTCACCTTTTGATTACGCAAGCCGCTAAGGACTGCGTCAGCGGGCAGGCTGCCTTCAGGGCCTATAAAAAGGCGCAAGTTGCTAAAGCCGCTGTGTAAGACACTCCCCGCTAGCCACCAACTCAAGAAGTGTTGGCTTGATCGTCAGTAAGTTATTATCTTGTAACGATAAAGCTAATCATTGTGATATAGATCAACTCTGTGGATAGCCGGTTATTGCTATTGTGTGGGTAAGTGTTGGGTCGAGTGTGCCAGCATGGATCTCCGTCCAACAAGCTAGGTCGCTTGCTATTAGCCCATCGAGTTATTTTGTCCGCTAATTTTAACGCCTCGTCAGCGCCACCGACGACAACAGGTCTATGATTTGGTGCATCTTAAATCAATCAAGGGGGGCTGCATCATCTCCAGTCGTCAGCGCTTAATGCCCTCCTCTGCCATCGCTGCAGCCATAGTGTTCTGCGTAGTTCAGCTCTTTGTGTTTATCTCTGCGGCTTGCGCTGCACCTCCCGCGCAACTAGGTATTGTTGATCTGCAACTGCGCTGGCATCACCAGTTCCAGTTTGCCGGCTATTATGCCGCTCTAGAGAAAGGCTTCTACCGGGCAGAAGGGTTAGAGGTTAGACTTCATGCCGGAAACCCGGAGCATCAGCCCGTGTCCGAAGTACTGGCCGGGCGCGCCCAATATGCCGAGGGTAATGCCGAAGTGCTATACCACCGGCTGCAGGGCAAACCTCTGGTCGCATTGGCTTCTATATTCCAGCACTCCCCCTCGGTACTGCTCACGCTCCAGAGTTCCGGGATCAATTCGGTGCACGACCTCATTGGCAAGAAGGTGATGCTGATGAATAAGACCGAGGATGCCGATTTTCTGACGATGTTTCTGAATGAGGGGATTTCTCATTCGCAAGTCGAACTCTTATCCAGCAGTTATCAACTTGATGACCTTATTACGGGTAAGGTTCAGGCATTTAATGCCTATACCACCAATGAGCCGTACTTTTTGGAACAGCTCAACATCCCCTACAACATTATCAATCCTTCGACCTATCGGGTCGATTTCTACAGCGATATTCTGTTTACCAGCGAAGCCGAATTGCGGGCTCACCCCGAACGGGTGGCAGCGATGCGCCGTGCGACACTCAAAGGCTGGCGCTATGCGATGGATCATCCAGACGAGATTATCGATCTGCTGCTTAGCAAATATCAGGTCAATAAGACTCGGGATCATCTCCAGTTTGAAGCCGCTGCCATCCGCAAGTTGATTTTTCCCAATTTGATCGAGATTGGCCATATGAATCCGGGACGTTGGCAGCACATGGCTGACACTTTCGTTAAATCCGGTTTGGTTCAGGATAATGATGCCCTCGATGGCTTTATCTACGATCCCGACCCCAGCAGCTTGCCGGGCTGGGTCGTGCCGGTGCTAACCGCCATGCTTGTATCGCTCGCTATCGCGCTGTTGGTCAGTTACTACCTGCACCGTTTTAATCGTCGTCTCTCTTACGCGCAACAGACGCTGCAAGAGAGTGAGACTCGCTTTAAAGCGCTCAGTGATGCCTCCGCAGGGGGGATCGTTATTCACGATGAAGGGGTGATTCTCGACTGCAACAAAGGGTTATCCGAGATGACTGGCTACAGCCATCAGGAGCTGATCGAAATGAGCGCTTTTGATCTAATTGCACCAGAAACTCTCGATATTGTTCTTGGTCATGTCGTCAGCGGCTATGACGAAAGCTATGAGGTTGTCGGGGTGCGCAAGGATGGTTCTAACTACCCCCTTACTATTAAAGGTAAGACTGTCGCATACAGGGGGCAGGATGCGCGGGTCACCGAGTGGCTGGATCTCAGTGAGCAAAGAAAAGCCGAAGAGCAGTTAAGGCTGGCTGCCAGCGTTTTCACCCATGCCCGTGAGGGGATCATGATCACCGATCAGGCCGGTGACATCATCGAAGTCAACGACACCTTCAGTCGCATTACGGGCTATAGCCGAGAAGAGGTGCTAGGCCATAACCCGCGCTTTCTTAAATCCGGTCGGCATGGGCAGGAGTTCTACGCTGCTATGTGGAGCTCCTTACATGAAAAGAAACACTGGTTCGGAGAGGTCTGGAATCGGCGCAAAAATGGTGAAGTGTTCGCCGAGCTGCTGACGATCAGTGCCGTATCTGATGCCAAGGGGCGGGTTCAGAACTACGTTGCCCTATTCTCTGACATCACCGTGATGAAGGAGCATCAGCAGCAACTTGAGCATATCGCCCACTACGATGTGCTGACCAATCTGCCCAATCGGGTTTTGTTGGCCGATCGGTTGCAACATGCCATGCGTCAGAGTGAGCGTCGTGATACATCGTTAGCGGTTGTTTATCTCGATCTGGATGGCTTTAAGGCCGTTAACGATACTCATGGTCACGAAGTGGGTGATGGACTGTTGATTACGCTCGCCCAGCGGATGAGTAGCGCCTTGCGCGAGGGCGATACCTTGTCGCGTATTGGTGGTGACGAGTTTGTCGCGGTACTGATCGATCTGGATACCATGGCAGATTGTGAACCGGTATTGGAGCGTCTGTTGCTGGCGGCGTCAGATCCGGTTATGGCAGTCAACAGCACGCTGCAAGTCTCTGCCAGTATTGGTGTCACCCTTTATCCTCAGGACGGGGTCGATGCTGACCAGCTGATGCGCCACGCCGATCAAGCCATGTATATTGCCAAGCAATCGGGTAAGAATCGCTATCATCTGTTTGATGTCCATCAAGATGTGGCCATCAACAGCCAGCGTGAAAGTATCGAGCATATTGAACGTGCGTTTGAACAACGCCACTTTGTGCTCTATTACCAGCCCAAAGTAAACATGAAAACCGGTCAGGTGACCGGTGCTGAAGCCTTGATCCGTTGGCAGCATCCAGAGCGTGGCTTAGTGATGCCTGATGACTTTCTGCCTAGCATCGAGAACCTTCCTATGAGTGTGGTGTTGGGAGATTGGGTGATCGACACCGCACTGAAACAGATGACCGAATGGCGCGCCGCCGGGATGGATCTCCCTGTTAGCGTCAATGTCGGCGCTCTTCAGCTGCAGCAGCAAGACTTCGCCGTCAAACTGTCAGCCGCGCTCGCCAAGTATCCGCAGATAGAGCCGAATTGGCTGGAGCTGGAGATACTCGAAACCAGTGCGCTGGGTGATATCGCCGAAGTGTCAGCCATGACGCGCGCCTGCTGCGAGCTGGGCGTGAGTTTTGCCTTGGATGACTTTGGCACGGGGTTTTCTTCGCTGACCTATCTGAAGCGCTTGCCCGCCGAGATGCTCAAGATCGACCGGAGTTTCGTCAGGGACATGCTGGACGACCCGGATGACCGGGCGATTGTGATGGGGGTGATTGGTTTGGCTAGCGCCTTTCACCGTCGGGTGATCGCAGAAGGGGTCGAGACCACGGCGCATGGCACTCAACTGCTAGCGATGGGCTGTGAGCTGGCGCAGGGCTTCGGTATTGCACGACCGATGCCTGCCGGTGAGATACCGGCCTGGTTGGCCCAGTGGCAGCCCGATGATGCTTGGAAGGGATAGCGGAGCCGACGACGTCGCACGATGGACTGTTGCTGCTTGTTGTTATCGTCAGATAGCGCGATCTGGATCGGCAGATCTCTGTTCTGGGTTAGGTCGACGCTGATGGGTGTCCAACAGGTCGCAGGATTCTCAGGCCTGGTGATGACCTGTTTGGCTTTCGCGGCAACTCTGCTAGATCTGAAACCCAATGCTCGAGCTCTGCAGGGTGTTCAAACTGCTGCGGGTCAATCCCCTATTAATTTCGATCCGTTACAACGCATCAATATGGCGCGATACCGGTGCTGCAGGCGTTGTTTGAACTGTTCGAAGGGGACCTCCAGGAGCCGAAGTAGATTGGTTAGCGGAGGACTGAACTATCGTTTGACGGCATGCCGGGTTCGAGGCTTGCTGCCAGGGC
>JBFFKD010000057.1:0-9836 GCA_041555595.1 Motiliproteus sp. | reverse complement strand
TGAGCCAGCCGAAGTTGCTGAGGTGATGAATGAGCAATACCTGCCCAAGTTCGCTGGTGATAAATTACCGCACACCCGGACAGGTATCGCGCTAGCACTGGCCGATCGCCTCGATACTCTGGTCGGTCTGTTCGGTATCAAGCAACCACCGACAGGCAGCAAGGACCCCTTCGCACTGCGCCGTGCCACCATCGGCACACTGCGCATCATTGTTGAACATGAGCTCGACCTAGACCTGCTGCAACTGCTGTCACAAGCTGCCGACCTGCATAGCGAACTACCTGGCCGTGCTGGTCTTGAGCAGCAAGTACTGGACTTCATGCTGGAGCGATTCCGCTCCTGGTATTCTGATCAAGGTGTCCCGGCCGAGGTGTTCCTGGCGGTCATGGCAGTACGACCAACCAAGCCTCTGGAGTTCGATCAACGGGTGCAGGCGGTCAATCACTTCCGTACGCTTGATCAGGCCGAAGCACTGGCAGCTGCCAACAAACGCGTGGCCAACATCTTGTCGAAGCAGAGCACGGCAGACTCCAACCCCGCCATTCAGGAGCTGTTCCAGGAAGATGCCGAGCAGGCTCTCTACAACGCACTGAGCCAGCTCAATACCGCATTAGGCGAGCATGAGAGCGGCGGTAATTTCAAAGCGATCCTAGAGCAATTGGCAGGACTTCAGCCTGCCATCGATCAGTTCTTCGATGATGTGATGGTGATGGCGGAAGATGAGGCTATCCGCAACAACAGGATTCGTCTGCTAAACCAGCTGCGTCAGCAGTTCTTACGAGTCGCAGATATTTCACTGCTGTAATAACTGTTCGATCCAGTCCTACAAAAACCGGTGTTATACTGCACCGGTTTTTTTTCGCCTGCCGTCTATCCCTCACGGTACCAGCCACCTATTCGAATTTGTGATTTAGCTATGAACAAACTCATCATCCTCGACCGTGACGGCGTCATCAATCAAGACTCTGATGCGTATGTCAAAAGTGCCAGCGAGTGGATCCCCATTCCCGGCAGCGCCGAGGCGATCGCAAGACTTTACCAAGCTGGCTATAAGGTTGTAGTGGCAACCAACCAATCAGGTTTGGGTCGTGGTTATTTCCAGCTGTCTGACCTTGATGCGATGCATCGCAAGATGACCTCACTAATAGAAGCAGCCGGTGGTGCATTAGCGGGTATTTTCTTCTGCCCTCACTCGCCCGATGACCAGTGTGACTGTCGTAAGCCGCTACCTGGATTAATCCGTCAAGTCGAGACTGCGCTCAATGTGAGCGCTGAAGGGTCTATCATGATCGGTGATAGCCTGCGTGATCTTCAGGCTGGCCAACAGGCTGGCTGCACCCCGTTTTTAGTGCTAACCGGTAAAGGGAATCGTACCCTTGCCAAAGGCGAGGGACTGGCCGGTGTTATCCACTTCGCTGATCTCGCTGCTGCCGTCGACCACATCCTCAGCTGATTGAACCCTGTTATCAGGGTTTCACGTGAAACATCTTGCGAAAAAAACCACTGACGCAACAACATCCTGTTTGACAGAATTATTCAGATTTTGAAAGATTGTCTCCAATTCAGGTGACGGAACTTACCTATAAAGCCTGGTTTGGAGTAAACAACGAACCAACAGGGTCAGATAAGATCCCAACAATTCAAGCTGCCGGTGCTTGATTGCAACGAAGATGTTGTTATGCAATCCCGCAAGGCAGTCAGTGGCGCCAGGGTAAATTGATGGCCCAACGGGTGATGCCTGATCGATACAATCAAATTAGAGACGTTCAGCTGTGTCTTTAAATGCTGGATTATGACTGAAGTCTATAGACGTGATATCAACAACAGGACTTATCGCATTGGTGGTCTGCAACAACAGAACGATTAGAGATGCTTAACACAAATACCGGGACACAGCCCTGCTTTATAACTAGCCACTGCCATGCCGATGGAATCGTAAAAATATTTTTTAAGCTAGATTAATCCACAGATGCCAAAAAACAAAAAAGGCACCCGAAGGTGCCTTTGTCATACGCTTAAGCGATGCGAATTGTATTGTCGTCAGATGTCGAGATTGGTCACATTCAACGCGTTGGTCTCGATGAACGCACGGCGCGGTTCGACATCATCACCCATCAAGGTTGTGAACATCTGATCGGCAGCGATCGCGTCATCGATCGTGACACGTAACATCCGACGGCACTCTGGATCCATGGTCGTTTCCCACAACTGCTCAGGATTCATCTCACCCAACCCCTTATAGCGCTGGATGTAGTAACCCCGCTTAGCCTGAACCATCAACCAATCCAAGCCTTGCTCGAAAGTGCTGATTTCCAACTGTCGCTCACCGCGTTGAATGTAGGCACCCTCTTCCAACAGTCCGGTCAAAGTATCACCAAGATTAACCAACGCCTGGTATTCACCCGACATGAAGAACTCATATCCGAAACTGTATTCGTGCGGTACACCATGTGAGATCACAGTTACCTGCGGCAGGTAAAGGTGTCGCTCGCTGTCTTGCACTACCCCCGATTCGAAGGTGCTGACCTTGCTGTGCTCGACATCGATACTGGAGACCAGATCACGGGTCCAAGCGGCCACGGCCTGCTGATCTTTAAGTTGATCTTCGGTCAGTTTGGGCGCGTAAACCATTCGCTCAAGCACGTCTTCAGGATAGAGACGGGACATCCGTGTGATCAGTTTCTTAACCCGGCGGAACTCATTGATCAGTGCTTCAAGACCTGAATCGGTAATCCCAGGAGCCGACGGATTAACATGAAGACTGGTACTATCGAGCGCAGCTTGAAGCATAAAATTATCGAGCGCATCGTCATCCTTGAGGTACTGCTCCTGCTTGCCTTTCTTGATCTTGTACAGCGGTGGCTGAGCAATAAAGACATGGCCGCGTTCAATCAACACATTCATCTGACGGAAGAAGAAGGTCAGTAACAGAGTACGGATGTGAGAGCCATCGACGTCGGCATCGGTCATGATGATGATGCTGTGATAACGCAGCTTGTCCGGGTTGAACTCCTCCCGGCCAATACCACAACCGAGCGCCGTGATCAGGGTGCCAACCTCGGCCGATGACAGCATCTTATCAAAACGGGCTTTCTCGACGTTGAGGATCTTACCTTTGAGGGGAAGAATCGCCTGAGTCTTACGGTTACGACCCTGCTTGGCCGAACCACCGGCTGAATCACCCTCCACCAGGTAAATTTCAGATAGCGCAGGGTCTTTCTCTTGGCAGTCAGTCAGCTTTCCCGGCAATCCTGCAATATCCAGAGCACCTTTGCGACGAGTCATCTCACGGGCCTTACGCGCAGCCTCACGGGCACGTGCCGCGTCGATCATCTTACCGACGATCGCCTTGGCTTCATTCGGATGCTCTTGCAGGTGGTCACTCAGGTGCTTGTACATCGCCACCTCGACCGCCGTCTTCACTTCCGAGGAGACCAGTTTATCTTTGGTCTGTGATGAGAACTTGGGGTCAGGCACCTTAACCGAGATGATCGCGGTCAAGCCCTCACGCGCATCATCACCGGAGGTCGATACCTTGGATTTTTTCTGCACGCTTTCCGAATCGATATAGCTGTTCAACGAACGTGTCAGAGCCGCCCGGAACCCCGACAGATGGGTACCGCCGTCACGCTGAGGAATGTTATTGGTGAAACAATGAATGCTCTCTGAGTAGCTGTCGTTCCACTGCAGTGACACCTCTACAGCAATGCCCTCTGCGTTGGTATCGGTAAAATGGAACACCTGGTTGATGGCGGTCTTGTTTTGATTCAGATACGCAACGAAGGCACTGACACCACCCTCGTACATAAACGTATCCGCTTTACCGCTTCGCTCATCTTTGAGGTTGATACACACGCCAGAATTCAAAAATGACAGCTCACGCAGTCGCTTCGCCAGGATGTCGTATTGAAACTCGATGTTAGTGAAGGTTTCTGGCGACGGTTTAAAATGGACCCGAGTTCCGGTGGTCTCGGTATCGCCGACAATCGTCATTGGACTGGCAGGAACTCCGTGGTGATAGATTTGCTCATGCACTTTATTATTGCGACGAACGGTAAGCTTGAGCTCAGTCGATAGAGCATTAACCACCGACACACCAACACCGTGCAAACCACCAGAAACCTTGTAGGTGTTATCGTCGAATTTGCCGCCCGCATGCAGTACGGTCATGATCACTTCGGCAGCGGAGACCCCCTCCTCTTCGTGGATATCGACTGGAATACCACGGCCATCATCGAACACACTGATGGTTTCATCAGGGTGGATGATGACATCGATACTGCTGCAGTGACCCGCCAGCGCCTCATCGATCGAGTTATCCACCACTTCAAACACCATATGGTGCAGGCCGGTGCCATCGTCGGTATCACCGATATACATCCCCGGGCGCTTGCGTACCGCATCCAGACCTTTAAGAACCTTGATACTGGACGAATCGTAAGCGTTTTCAGTCCCGTCGCTCATTCCTAACTCCCGTTGTTAACCTTAAGGGTCAATCTCATCACATGTTGCCAGAGTGCCGTCACTGATTGGAAAGTGCCGCACCTCGGTAGCTTCACTCCAACAACCATCAAAAGCCTCTCTGTCGGTGCTGGTGACCAACACTTGGCTATTGAGTTGTTCGAGTAGCCGGCATAAACGTTGCCGGTGTTGCCGGTCCAATTCTGCCGGCAGATCATCAATCAAATAAACACAGCTACGACCAGTCTGTTGTCGTAGCAGGTAGCCCTGCGCAACCTTAAGCGCACTGACGACCAGTTTTTGCTGACCGCGCGACAGGATATCTGCTGCCATCATGCCGCGAAGCTTAACCTTGAGATCAGCCCGCTGCGGTCCCTGCTGGGTAAAACCGAATTGCCGATCGCGCTCAAACCCCTGCTCCAGCACCACATCCAAACCGCGCTTTCGATCCCAGCCACAGTGGTAATGCAGGCTCAATCCATCCAGCTCAATCAATTCAGCCAAGAGCTTTTCAAAACAGGGTAACAGGGCATCCAAATACGCCTGTCGGTAACCGTCCAACTCGTTCGAACGATCGATCAATTCACGATCCCAGGCGGCTCTGAGCGAAGGGTCCAGTCTACCATGTTTCAACAGGCTATTGCGCTGTTGAAGCACCCTTCTGACCGCTTTCCAGGCCGCTAAAAATCGTGGTTCTAGATGGAAGCCTCCCCAGTCGATAAATTGCCGCCGAACCGCCGGAGAGCCTTCGAGTAACAGGAAAGTATCGGAGTTGATCAGCTGAATCGGTAACAGCTCAGCCAGGGTTGCCAGCGAGCCGATAGGCTCGCCACCGATACGTACCTGCAGCGAGCCATCTTGGTCACGCTGATAACCGACCGGAAGCTCGCCATCGGCCGCCTTGATACGACTAAACAGCACCGTACTGGACTGCTGATGCTGGATGTAATGTTTATGTTTGGAGGTGCGAAATGAGCGCGCCAAACTGAGCAGATGAGCGGCTTCAAGGATTGACGTTTTACCGCTGCCATTGGCGCCATAAAACAGGTTGGTCTGCGCCGACAACTGCAGCTTGAGCGCTGCAATGTTGCGTAAATTGGTAATCGATAGTTGGCTAATCGACATTCACGACAGACCTAATTAAAACGCACAGGGCCCATTGGTCGATACCAAATGGGCCCAGTGTATTCAACACGTTAGCGATATAACGTGTTCGATATTGAAGACGTACGGTTACATCCGCATCGGCATAATAACGTAAACGCTATCACTGGAATCAACCGATTCAACCAGTGCGCTGCTGTTAGGATCAATCATAGAGATCTTGACCATATCATCAGACAAAATTGATAACGCATCGAGCAGATAATTGACGTTGAAGCCGATCTCCATCGCAGTGTTTTGATAATCCACCGCCAATGTCTCTTCAGCCTCCTCCTGCTCTGGATTGTTGGCCGTCACCTTAAGGTAACCATCGGTCAGATCAAGCCTGACACCACGGTACTTTTCGTTGGACAGAATCGCGATCCGGCTCAACACCTGGCGTAATTCCTGACGATCAGCAATCACCAACCGATCACCACCCTTAGGGATGACCCGTTCATAATCGGGAAACTTGCCATCGACCAGCTTCGAGGTGAAGGTATATTCGCCAGTTTTAACCCTGATATGATTGCTGCCAATCACCAGCTCGGCGGTCTTATCACCATCTTCAAGCAGACGAGCCAACTCGAGAATACCCTTGCGCGGTACGATAACCTGCAGTTTTTCAGCGACATCCGAGTCAACGGAACACAACGACGTAGCGAGACGGTGGCCATCGGTTGCTACTGTACGTAATTGGCTGCCATTAAGTTCAAGCAGCATACCGTTGAGGTAATAACGAACATCCTGCTGCGCCATAGCAAAACCGGTACGATCGATCAGGCGCTTGAGCGAACCCTGAGCGATAATAATATCCAGATTCTCCGGGCCATCTTCAACATTCGGAAACTCGCTGGCAGGGAGGGTCGACAAGGTAAAGCGACTGCGTCCGCCTTTGATCGTAACTTTTTGACCGGTAAGAGTAAGCTCAACATCGGCGCTATCGGGTAGCGACTTACAGATATCCATCAACTTCTTCGCTGGAACCGTGATAGCGCCAGCCTCAGCCGTGTGTTCCAGTTCGATACGACCGACCCTTTCAACCTCAAGGTCGGTGCCGGTCATCGATAGTTGATTCACTTCCACAACCAACAGGATATTGGAAAGAACCGGCAGGGTCTGGCGACGCTCAACAACGCCGGCGACCAGCTGCAGGGGTTTTAACAGTGCTTCTCTGGAAATGGTAAATTTCATAGCCCGCCCTTAGCTTCAGGTTCCGTAGATACGCAATGGCTCGATTCTATTACGAGGAAAGCGATCTTAGTAAGTTTTTATAATCTTCTCGAATATCGGTATCGGTTTCACGCAATTCTTTCACCTTTCGGCATGCATGCAAAACCGTCGTATGGTCACGCCCACCAAAAGCACTACCGATCTCCGGCAGGCTATGATTGGTTAACTCTTTAGATAGCGCCATCGCGACTTGCCGCGGCCGCGCCACCGAACGACTGCGTCGCTTGGAGTGCAGATCTGACACCTTAATTTTGTAGTACTCAGCAACCATCCGCTGAATATTGTCGATGCTTACCAAACGATCCTGTAGTGCCAATAGATCCTTTAGCGACTCGCGGATAAACTCAGTGGTTATCTTGCTACCCGTGAAGTGAGCATTCGCTATCACTCTTTTAAGCGCACCCTCTAGCTCACGAACATTGGAACGAATTTTTTGGGCAATGAAAAAAGCGGCATCGTGCGGTAACCGAATACGCGCTTCGTCGGCTTTTTTCATCAAAATGGCGACCCGGGTTTCCAGCTCAGGAGGCTCTACCGCGACCGTCAACCCCCAACCGAAACGCGACTTGAGCCGATCTTCCAGACCGGTAATCTCCTTGGGGTAACGGTCGCACGTCAAGATCATCTGTTGGCCACCTTCAAGCAACGCATTGAAAGTGTGAAAGAACTCCTCCTGCGAGCGGTCTTTATTGGCAAAGAACTGAATATCATCGATCAGCAGCGCATCGACCGAACGGTAGAACCGTTTAAATTCATTGATCGCATTCAACTGGAGCGCTTTTACCATATCGGCCACAAAGCGTTCGGAATGAAGGTAAACAATCTTAGCGTTGGGGTTGCGATCAAGCATGGCCGCGCCAACTGCGTGCATCAGGTGTGTTTTACCCAAACCGACGCCGCCGTAGATAAATAGCGGGTTATATGAACTACCAGGGTTCTCAGCGACCTGCTGCGCCGCAGCCAAAGCCAGCTGATTCGATTTACCCTGAACAAAGGTATCGAAAGTAAACAATTTATTAAGGTGGGTCTGATGTCGAATACCACCTTCAACCTCGACCTGTCTCTTACCACTAGCCAGATCACGACTGATCTCGGCATGGACCGGCAACAGTTCGACCTGCTGGGGGGCTTCCGCTACCGGAGTGTTGCTACGGCTGCTCGGCTGAGCGATCCGATCAGGCTTGGGCATAGCTGCCGGTTCCTGACGCCTGGCAGGCTGTACTGCCCCAGCACTCAACCGGTGTACTGCCGGTGACGACGGACGCATACCAGCACCAGCAACCTCTAATACCACCTCACGAATCTGATCTTCACCGTGTTCACTTAATAACTCTTTGATACGACTTAGATACTTATCCGATACCCAATCCATAACAAAACGGTTTGGGGCCAACAGGCGCAACTGGGCATCATCGCCCGACTCAGCTTTGAGCGGACGAATCCAAGTATTGAACTGCTGGGATGGGAACTCTTGCTCCAAACTATCCAAACAGACCTGCCACAACTGAACGACCATTCAACCTTTACCGATAGCAAAAAATTTGAGCTATTTTAACGACTCACCGAACAGTTATCCACAGCTCAATCAGGTCCATTTTTAAAATATTCGCGCCGGTATTTTTATAATTTCGCCCAATAGCGCCGCTAATCCGCTGAATTAGCGCGCCCATAAAGGATCGATGCATAATTTTTATTAAAATAATTATCCACAGCATAACCATCCGATATACGCATTTTTTACAACATCTACCAACAGACCAAAGAATTGTTTTTAATGAAAAATATCTGCTTATATACAGAAACTAGCTAGAATCATCGCTGCTTCATTAGTTGGTTGGATTTTGCCGAAAAATGACCTGGAAAGGCCAATTGCAGCGACCAAAGGTCATTTTAGGGTTTGCAGTAGCCTAAGCTTTTCACTAAAATTCCGCTTTTGTTTTTCGAGGGTGCCTTCGCAACCCTTCAATTTAAGTAGGATAGAGTGATGAGTAAAAGAACATTTCAACCCAGTCTATTAAAGCGTGCTCGCAACCACGGTTTCCGTGCTCGTATGGCTACCAAGAACGGCCGTCAGATTGTAGCTAGTCGCCGCTCTAAAGGTCGTAAGTCTCTGAGCGCTTAAGTTCATCAGAGAGACTAGCCGCCTATGACCGGTTTCAAGTTTCCCCGGTGTTCACGCTTACTGAATGCTGGGGATTACCGAACTGTCTTTAACGGCGCAAAGATTAAAGTCTCGGATCGCAATCTGCTGATCCTGGCTACCCCCAATCAACTCCCCTATCCCCGTGTCGGCTTGGTTATCGCCAAAAAAAACGTACGCTTGGCCGTGCAAAGAAACCGGGTAAAACGTATCATCCGGCAATCCTTTCGGCTTCGAAGTTCAGAGTTACCCAATCTGGATATCGTGGTACTGGCACGTAAAGGAATGGGAGATCTAGACAACCCTGCTTTGCACCGTTTAATCGAGCAGAGTTGGCAGCGCTTAGATAAATACACCCGTAAATATCTCAAGTCCGAATCGGCTCGCCAGGCGCAAGTCGAAGACTAGGTGCAAATTCGAGTTGGCTTTGGCGCTATAGCCTTCTACCAACAGTTCCAGCAACAGTTAAATAGCATCGGCAGACTACAAACATGGATTTCCAACGTATCGGTTTGATCGCCGCACTGTCCTGGCCGTGTTGTCACTCGTCGTTGCAGCAATAACGCTATTGGAAATTTTGCCGGGCAAGATTGGCAGCACCTATCTTTATGAAGGTCGAATATTTGCTGGCGAAGCAGGAACGGTTATGCAAGTCGGGGCGTTCCTTCTCGTGCTGCTGCTGGGCGGCGCCCTCTTTCCAATATACTCTGTTGCTTCCTCGCTTGCTTTCGATCGCGCCGAGGGCAGGTCGATGGTTGGTATTTCGACGGCGCTGTTAATCGCATATTCGGTAGGATCGATAGCTGGCCCGTTCGCCGTCATGGTGACTGACAGCCTTTTCGGCGAGTCAGCACTTGCT
>JBFFKD010000056.1:0-9840 GCA_041555595.1 Motiliproteus sp. | reverse complement strand
CCTTTCTACATATCTTGCAGCAAACCCTGCCCGCTTTTAGTCAAAACAATGCAATAAAGATCCAGACGATCGGCTACCAGGCTGACCAGCAATCACTTAGCCTTGAGCTGGAAAGCCCTAACCACGACAGCCTCGAACGGTTCACCGCTACGCTCGGCAAAGCAGGATTGAAGGCTCGGACCGATCGTTCTCGCCAACAGGGTGATCGAGTACTGGGACAATTAACTATCGGGAATCAGCCATGAGGTTACGACGTTGGTATCAAAGTCTGGTCGACCGTGAAAAGATCCTGCTACTGGTCGGTAGCAGCCTATCGCTGCTGCTTTTACTGTGGTTGCTACTGTGGCAACCACTACTCAGCAGCAATCACCAACTGCAGCAATCGATTGAGCAGAAACAGCAACAACTGAGCTGGATGCAGCAGACCTCAACCCAGATCCTCGAGCTGAGAAAAACAGCGCTGCCCGGCGCGGGCGGCAGCATCCAACAGCGCCTGACCCGAACCGCCTCAAAACTGCGTATCGGTTTAACCCGGATGCAGAACAGCAACGACCAGAAGCTGAAAGTATGGATCGACAAGAGCGAGTTCAACCAGCTACTAAAGCTGATCGACGAACTGTCCAAACAGGGTGTCGCTGTCGATCAACTGCATATCCAACCGCTGCCCGAGAGCGGTTTTAGCAAGGCACGGTTGACGCTGGTTTCCAGCTAACAATGAATATCTCAGGGGTGATCTAACGATTTAGCCAGCATATCCACAGTTGGCCGTGGTGGCCATCATCCTGATATTTGACACTGCCGCAGTCTCCCTGCAACGTCTTTAGAGACAGAAAGGCTCGCCGAAACCCTGGCCCTAACTGATAGCAGCCTTCGCTGTATGCTCCATATGCCCAGCAGGCGGTACGGTGGAATCAGATAAGATCAGCGCAGCTGATTCGCTTGCTCGACAGCACCAGCCTTAAGCCGGTTTAGCGCATTGCTAGCTGATCGATCCAACCCAAGCCGTCAACGGTCGCGGCCTTGGGTTTGTATTCGCAACCGACATAACCGGCATAGCCGGCCGTCTCAATCTGATCGAGGATATAACGATAATTCAGTTCACCGACATCAGGTTCATGCCGCCCTGGTACGCCGGCGATCTGGACATGGTCGATATAGGGCAACAGCTTGCGGAAGGTGGCTACCACATCGCCCTGCATCATCTGACAGTGATAACAGTCAAACTGTAGCCGGACATTGGGCTCGTCGATCAAACCGATCAATGCGACGCCCTGTTCCTGATAGTTAACAAAGTAGCCCGGCATATCGACATTATTGATCGGCTCGACCAACAGCGTGATGCCAACCTCTTGCGCTTTATGCGCCGCATACCGAAGATTGCGTACGTAACAAACCTGAGCTTGATCGGCGCTCAAAGTAGCAGGCACTAAACCGGCCATCACATGGATGCGCTGATTCCCCAACACCGACGCGTACGCCAGCGCGCGGTCGATGCCCTGTTCAAACTCGATTTCACGACCCGGCAGACAAGCGATACCCCGTTCGCCGGCATCCCAGTCGCCGGGAGGGGCGTTAAACAGCGCCTGAGTCAGACCATGTTGCTCCAACAACTGTTGCAGCAGCTGGGGTTCATAGTCGTACGGAAACAGGTACTCGACCGAACTGAATCCAGCCTGTGATGCCGCTTCAAACCGCTCAAGAAAAGGCAGTTCGGTAAACAACATCGATAAGTTAGCAGCAAGATTTGGCATCATCGGCCCCCTTGTTGACGAAAACCTGATTCAACTCAACCACCTGCTCGGCATTGAGCAAACGATCCCGCCGCCCCTGCAGTAACATAAACAGCTCCAGCTCTTCGGCGGCATAGAGCGCTGCATCCAGATCTTGGGCCGTCACGTGGATAGCAATTCCACTCTGCAGCCGTTTACTCTCAAACGCCGGGTGTAGGAACAACACCTTCGACGGTGTTTTACCCTGTAACAACGGGTCCTGCTCCTCGAGGCGGGATAATATCGGCCGTATCATGTAAACAACAACTGCGTCATTGCGCTGATGGGCAGCTCAGCCGTTTTGTAAGTTGTGATTTTGATTATGCGACCGAGCGATTTTAGGGGTCGCTCACGCCATCCTTGAGCACATTTAACTCCAGCTTATGGCTTTGCGAACCCTAACTGGGTTAACCGTTAACGCAACTAAGCGCTTAGCGCATCGGCCATCGCGTTGTCGGCGACTCGCTCCAGCCACTCCATATCCACCGCCTGATGGGCTTCGCAAATAAACCACGGCTCGCGTGAATCGGGCTCAAGCATCAAGCCGTTGGCGATCAGGTTATGGGCGAAGGCGGTGTAGAGGTCGCTATTGGTCCGCTTCCAGTCACGGTAGTTGTGCGGCACTTCACTGCCGAAATGAACGCCAAACATCGAATCGGGGCCGGCAAACTTATGCTCTACGCCGTGCTTGGTGAATACCCGCGACAGCACCGCCTGAATCTCGGCGCCGACTCTATTGATGGTCTGATATGCATCGGTTTCGTTCAAGATCGTCAGGGTCGCCTTGGCGGCGCTCAGGGCGATCATGTTGGCGGTATAGGTGCCACCGTGGGTGACGCCGCCCTCGTCGAAGCTGATCATATCCATCACCTCGGCACGGCCGCCAAAGGCAGCTACCGGATAACCGTTGCCGATCGCTTTGGCGTAGGTGGTCAGATCGGCGTAAATGCCGTATAGCTGCTGCACTCCCCCCTTGGCAACACGAAAGCCGGTTTTGACTTCGTCGATGATCAACAGCGCGCCGCGGGCATCGCAGATATCACGCAGCTTGCGCATATATTCCTGACTCGAGGCGATGCTGCCGCAGTTACCTAGAATCGGCTCGATCACGATCGCGGCGATATCGTCACCGACACGGGCAAAGACGTCGTCGATGGCGTCGAAGTCATTGAGCGGTACCGTCTCAAGATGCTCTCTGGTGTTCTCTGGGATACCGCCGCCAAACGATCTGATCGCAGGCGCCGCCTCTGTCTCGCTGTCCCAGTTATCGACATCGGACTTCCACATCATCTCGTCGTAGAGGCCATGGAACCCCCCTTCGACCACCACGATCTTATTGCGGCCGGTAAAGCCACGTGCCGTGCGTACCGCAGCCATCACCGCCTCTGTACCCGAGTTGGCAAAACGCATCTTGTCGATGTTGGGACACATCTGTTTTACCAGTTCGATCACCTCCGAATCCAGCCGGGTCGAAAAACCTGAGATGGTACCGGTTTCGGTAATCGCCTTAATCACCGCCTGGTCAACGCGGCTGTCGCGGTAACCCAGAATAATAGGACCATAGGCCAGCCGAAAATCGACATAAACCTGATCGTCCTCGTCGGTGATAGTGCCGCCTTGCATGCTTTTCACAAACACGGTGTTTTGTTCGCCCCAGTAGCGGTAACTATCGGCAACGCCCAGAGGCATATGGGTGTGAGCGGTGGCCAATAAGGCTGCGGTATGAGGCTTTGTCATTCTGGAGGTCCGTACGTTACGAGTTTATCGCTGCGGTTTAAATATCGAGCGTTTCCGGCGCTAAAAGTGGCCAAAAAATAATCAAGCGGCGAATAATACAGATCTTGCTGCGTTCTGACTAATCCTCGACCGCTTTAATCAACGACAGCGCTAGTGAGCAACTGCTCTAATCCGCAACCGTTCTAATCCGCGACGAAGTGCTTACCCAGCAGCGCATAATAGAAGTTGGCGTCGTTCAGCACCCCCACGAACTGGCCTCCCTCCTCCAACAACACCGGTAGCCTGCTGCTGTAGCGCAGGTTGATGGCATCACGCATGCTGATATCGGGAGAGGCGATCGCAAACTGTCCTCGCTGGGCATCACCTTCGTTCCAGTGTTGACAGGATAAAACCGAATCTGCCTTACCTGCCTGGCTGATCTTACCCGCGTCGAGCTCCACCCAATAGTTGTGACTGCCATCCAGAATCAGCCGCTCACCCTGCCGCGTTAACTGATCGACAGTCGACATCAGGGTGCGTCCAACCAACACATTCAAGGGGTTGGTGTGGGCAACAAAGTCTTCCACGTAGGCATTTTCCGGGTTCAGTACGATCTGTTCCGGTTCACCGTGCTGGATGATCTTGGCTGATTCCATGATCGCAATATGCGAACCGATCTTAAGTGCTTCGTCCAGGTCGTGACTGACGAAGATGATGGTCTTTTTCAGATTACGCTGCAGCTCCAGCAGTTCGTCCTGCAACTGGGCGCGAATCAGCGGATCCAGCGCGGAGAACGGCTCGTCCATCAGCAGAATATCGGTCTCCATGGCAAAGGCCCGGGCCAGCCCAACACGCTGCTGCATGCCACCCGATAACTCATGCGGCAACGAACCGGCCCATTGATCCAGACCGACCATCTCCAACTGCTCCATCGCCTTGAGATGACGCTGTTTCTTGCCGATCCCTTTCATCTCGAGCCCGAAGGCGACGTTGTCCAGTACGCTCAACCAGGGCATCAATGCAAATTTCTGGAATACCATGGAGATACGATGCGTTCGCAGATGCCGTAGCGTTTTCTCATTACAGCTGGCCAGATCAATAGTGCGGTCACCATCTCGGATTTTCAGACTGCCTCGACTGATGGGGTTGAGGCCATTAACGGTGCGCAGCAGACTCGACTTACCGGAACCCGACAAGCCCATCAGCACACAGATCTCGCCCTCCTTGACCTGCAGGTTGGCGTCCTGCACACCGATCACAGCGCCGGTTTTGTCGATGATCTGCTGGCGGCTCAGGCCCTGCTCCAGCAACTCAATCGCCTGGCTATGCTGCTCACCGAAGATAACGTCCAGATGTTCGATCTCGATTAGGCTGCTCACTTTATCTCCTTCGGGTCGCGCTGCTTGCATAATCGATCCAGGATGATGGCGACCAGCACAATCGCCAGGCCAGCCTCAAATCCTTGTGAAATATTGACGGTGTTAAGTGCCCTGACCACGGGTTTTCCGAGTCCGTCAGCCCCCACCAGCGCGGCAATCACCACCATCGACAGCGACAGCATGATGCACTGCGTCACACCGGCCATAATGCTAGGCATCGCGGCCGGCAGTTCAACCTTAAACAGTAGCGTCCAACGGGTCGCGCCGAAGGCCTTGCCCGCTTCAAGCAGCTCTTCGGGAACGCTGCTGATACCCAGTGCGGTTAACCGGATCGGTGCCGCAATGGCGAAAATAATGGTTGAGATCAGCCCCGGCACCACCCCCAGCCCAAACAGAATCAAGGTAGGAATCAGATACACAAAGGTGGGGATCGTCTGCATCAGGTCCAGTATCGGCCGGATGGCGATATTAAAACGCGGGTAATGTGCCGCCAGAATCCCCAGCGGGATACCAAACAGAATGCACATGAACGTTGCCATCAGAACCAGCACCACGGTCTCGGTCATCTCGGTCCAGTAACCCAGATTCGAGATCAGCAGCAGCGACAGCACGATAAAGATCACCAGCCCCACCGAACGGTGTAACCAGTACGCCAGCCCCGCCAGAACCGCGATCACCGCAATGGGCGAGCACTGCAGCAGCAGATCGGTTAGGCCCAGAATCAGCCACTCCAAGGAGACGGATATCGCATCAAAGAAGCCGGCTGCGTTACCAATCAGCCAGTCAACTAGGTACTCCATCCACTGACCCAATGGAATTTTGTGATCGTTTATCCAGTCCATGACAGGTGTCTCGAAGTTTGTAGACTTTAACAACAGAAGATCTGATATAGGGCTGTATCGCACCGCCCATAACTCTCGATATCAACAGCAACAGCTTCGATATCAAAATTTCCGAAATCGATGACTCAGAGATAGACGGTGCGACAGCAACTCCGGCGCGAACTGACACAGAGTCAGTCCGAACCGAGTTTTAATGCTAAGCGCCAGCTCTGCTACAGCTTGAGGTATTTGCGTACAGCCGGTAATCCGGGCTTACCATCAACGGTAGTGACCCCTTCCAGCCAGCTGTCCAGCGCCTGTGGATTTGCCTTCAGCCATTCGGTAGCCGCCACCTCAGGCTTCTTACCGTCATCCAGAATAGCGGCCATCACTCGGTTTTCCATATCCAGCGAAAAGACCAGATTTTGCAGTAAGGCCCCCATGTTCGGACACTGCTTGCTGTAGTCCTGACGCGTGTTGGTATAGACGCTAGCGCCGCCATAGTTGGGACCGAACCAATCATCGCCGCCATCCAGATAGACGATGTCATAGTTGCTGTTCATCGGGTGTGGAGCCCAACCCAGGAAGGCGACCCAGGTATTACGGCGCTCGGCACGCTGAACCTCTGACATCATGCCCGCTTCAGATGACTCCACCAGACGGAAGCCGTTGAGCTCAAATGCATTCTTGTCGATCATATCCTGAATCAGACGGTTGCCGTCGTTGCCCGGCTCGATGCCATGAATACGACCACGAAAATCATCTTTAAATTTGGCGATATCGGCAAAGCTGCGCACACCACCCTCGTAGGCAGCACGGTTGACGGCCAGGGTGTATTTAGCACCGGTCAGGTTGGCACGTAGAGTTTCGACACTGCCCGCCTCACGGTATTTGGCGATATCGGCTTCCATGGTCGGCATCCAGTTACCCAGAAATACATCCAACTGGTTAGATGCCAGCGAGGTGTAGGTCACCGGCACAGACAGCAGTTGGCTTTTGGGGCTGTAGCCCAGACCCTTAACGATTTCGGAGGTGATGGCCGTGGTCGCGGTGATATCGGTCCAGCCTACGTCGGCGAAACGTACAGTGGAGCAGTCAGTCGCGGAGGCTGCCAAACTCGAACCGCTAAAAGCGGCTGCCAGTGTCAATGTTACGGCGGCAGCCTGGTTAGCGAAAAATCGGCTGTTTTTCTTCATCTTATGTTCCTTTTATCGTTTTTAATTATGATTAATTAACTGACTAAACAGTGCCGCTGTATTTCTAAGCCGAGCCTTAAGGCGCCCGGCTTGGAGATACAACCGCGAAGCAGCGCACAGGGATTAACGCTGTATCGTCTGGTAGTTCGGGTGGATCCAGACCGGGACATCCGCCGCCGGCAGCGCGGGCTGCCCGAGGATCATATCCGCCGCCTTTTCCGCCACCATGATGGTGGGGGCGTTCAGGTTGCCGTTGGTCAGCGTCGGAAATACCGAGGAGTCGACCACACGCAAAGCCTTAACACCTCTGACCCGACACTGCGCATCCAGCACCGCCATCGGGTCGCTGTCAGCACCCATCTTGCAGGTACAGGCGGGATGGTAGGCGCTCTCGACATTGTCGCGCACCCAGGCATCGATCTGCTCATCGGTCTGGACCGCGCTACCCGGCTGAATCTCTTCGCCACGGTAGCCATCCAGTGCTTTCTGGTTGAGCAGTTCACGGGTCAGCCGGATACAGCGACGCCAGTCTTGCCGGTCCTGTTCGTCCGACAGGTAGTTGAACCGAATCGATGGCGCCTGCTCAGGATCAGCACTGTTGATCCGGATCGAGCCGCGGCTCAGCGGCTTGTTGGGACCGACATGGACCTGAAAGCCATGGCCTGCAAAGGCTGCATTGCCGTCATAGCGCATCGCTGCGGGTAGGAAATGGTACTGAATATCGGGCCACTTCAACCCGGCACGGGAGCGGATAAAACCACAAGACTCGAAGTGGTTGGTGGCACCCAGGCCATCTTTCATCAGCACCCACCGCAGACCAATCAAGCCTTTGCTGAACAGATCCAGTTTGCTGTTGAGACTGACCGGCTGGGTACACTCGAACTGGAAGTAGACTTCCAGATGATCCTGCAGGTTGTCACCGACACCGGGCAATTCGTGCACCAGCGGTACTCCGGCCTGTTTCAGCACCTCGCGCGGACCGATACCCGACAGTTGTAGCAGCTGCGGTGATCCCACCGAGCCTGCCGACACAATCACTTCGCGACGCGCGTGCGCCTGATGGATCTTGCCCCGGCGCTGGTATTCAATACCGGTCGCCCGTAGCGGATCGATCTGATCACCCTGTTCAGCATTACCCTGGGTTAGCACCTTGCGGCTCATCACCTGGGTCAGTACTGTCAGATTTTTACGCTTCATGGCACGGCGCAGGTAGGCGTTGGAGGTAGAACTGCGAACTCCGTCCTTAACGGTCATATGCATGGGGCCAAAGCCCTCCTGCTGATAGCCGTTATAATCGTCGGTGGTCGGATAGCCGGCATCGGCCCCCGCGTCGATAAAAGCCTGATACAGAGGGTTCAGCCGCATGCCGTTACCATTACAGGTACCCACCGGGCCGCTACCACCACGATAATCGTCTTCGCCGCCTTGCCAGCTTTCGGCACGCTTGAAGTAGGGCAGGCAATGCTGGTAATCCCAACCCTCGGCACCCGCCTGTTGCCACTGATCAAAATCGCAGGCATGGCCGCGTACGTAAACCATACCGTTGATCGACGACGAACCACCCAGCGTCTTGCCCCGGGGCGTGTGCAACGAGCGGTTATTGATGAAGGGCTCGGGCTCGGTGTGGAACTGCCAGCACAGCTTTTCGGTATTCATCGGGTACGATAACGCGGTCGGCATCTGGATAAACAGGCTTCGATCGCTACCGCCTCGTTCGAGCAACAACACCTCATACTCGCCACTGGCAGAGAGACGATCGGCCAGTACGCAGCCCGCAGAGCCGGCGCCAACGATGATGTAGTCGTATTGCTGTGTCATGTAACGGGGCTTCCTCAAATCAATATCATCCGGTCGGTAGGCAGAGCCGTGGCGCGCGATTAGTACGGCCGCTCAATGTCGCCCAACTCGACATAGACACTCTTGGTTTGGGTGTAATGATACAGACTCTCAATACCATTCTCCCGGCCGACACCCGATTCTTTATAGCCGCCGACAGGCATCGTGGCCGGTGAGGATCCCCAGGTGTTGATCCAGCAGATCCCCGCTTGCAAACGGTTGATGACACGGTGGGCGCGGCTGATATCGCGGGTAAAGACACCGGCAGCCAGGCCGAAGCGGGTCGCATTGGCTCGCTCCACCACCTCGTTTTCATCGCTGAAACGCAGCACCGACATCACCGGTCCGAAGATCTCATCGGTGACATTGGGCATCTCATCACGGCAATCAGCAAACACCGTCGGTTGGACGAAGGCGCCCTTATCGAGCCCATTGGCCAGCACCCGCTCACCGCCGCAGAGCAGCCGGGCACCCGCATCGCGAGCAGCATCGATATACCCCATCACCTTGTGCAGGTGCTGCTCCGAGATCAGCGCCCCGACCTGTGTCATGGGATCTTCCGGATTACCGATCACCATCTGTTCGGTACGCAGCTTCAGTTCGGCCAGAAACGCGTCGTAGATATCATCATGGACAAACACCCGCGTGCCGTGGGTACAGACCTCGCCCTGGGTATAGAAATTAGCCAGCATGGCCCCCGACACGGCATTATCGACCGAGCTATCGGGAAAGATAATCAATGGTGACTTACCGCCCAGCTCCATCGTGACCTGCTTCAGGCTACCCGCCGATGCAGCCATCACGGCCTTGCCGGTACCACACTCGCCGGTGAAAGAGACTTTGGCAATATCGGGGTGAGTGGTGAGCATCTCGCCGGTGCGGTAATCACCCTGCACCACGTTGAATACGCCGTCGGGCAAACCGGCTTCGCTGTAGATCTCCGCCAGCTTGAGGGCACTCAATGGAGTCTCTTCTGAGGGTTTAAAAATCATCGCATTGCCGGCAGCCAGCGCAGGGGCGGAATTCCAACAGGCGATCTGGATCGGATAGTTCCAGGCGCCGATCCCGGCGCAAACGCCCAATGGCTCGCGCCGGCTATAAAAGAAGTTACTACCACCCAAGT